>NZ_BMJQ01000013.1 GCF_014643535.1 Aliidongia dinghuensis
GGCGGGAACGGCGGGCCCTTCGGCGGCGTACCGGGCGGGTTCTCCGGCGGCGGCGGGAACGGCGGGCCCTTCGGCGGCGTACCGGGCGGGTTCTCCGGCGGCGGCGGGAACGGCGGGCCCTTCGGCGGCGTACCGGGCGGGTTCTCCGGCGGCGGCGGGAACGGCGGGCCCTTCGGCGCATCCGATGCGCCCATCGACCGTGGGAACGGGCGCGTCATCGGCGACAAGCGAACGGGCGACTGAGGCTGAACAATGACAGGGCTCGCAGCGACCTTTTCTAAGCGCGCATCGATCGCGCGCCTCTCACTCAGACCCGTTTCCGATTGACTGAACAGATTCGGAAATCCGGGCACGGCACTATCATAAGACTCGGCGATGCAATCGTCGGTCCGCATAAAATGTCCCCCGATGTCATTGCAATGCGAAAAGCCTGCCTGTCTTCGGCGAGTATATCAAGATAGTTCGCCGCAGGATTAATGAGAAACTTTGACTGTTCGCTTCTTACCGGCCCATCGGCAGCGTCACCGTGACCTTGGTGCCGGCGCCTTTCTCGCTCCAGAGCTTGAGCGAGCCACCATGGAGTTCGGCCAGACCCACTGCAATGGGCAGGCCGAGACCGGAGCCTTGATGCTTGCGCGCAACGCTGCTTTCGACCTGACCAAACACCTGGAGTGCCAGCTTCTGCTCGATAGGGGTCATGCCGATGCCCGTGTCGGCGACGCAGATATCGACAAAGCCGGGCACCCCGGGTTGGACCGACAGCGTAACAACGCCACCAGGCTCCGTGAACTTGGCGGCGTTCGACAAGAGATTGAGCAGGATCTGCTTCAAGCGAATCGGATCGGCCTGGATCTCGGCGAGGGACGGGTCGCGCCAGGCCGCGAAATCGATTTGGCCCCGCTTGATCTGGGGTGCGACGAGCTCCCTGCAGCTGTCCAGCAGGCCCTGCAGATCGACCGGCTCGATCGAGAGGACAAAGCGCCCCGCCTCGATCTTCGACAGATCGAGAATTTCGCCGATCACCGACAGGAGATGACTGCCGGCCTCGTGGATCATGCCGGCATAGTTGCCCCAGGCCGGCCCGGGCGGCCCGCCGTAGCCGTCACGCATCATCTCCGCAAAGCCGAGAATCGCATTGAGCGGCGTGCGCAGCTCGTGGCTCATGTTCGCGAGGAACGCCGATTTCGCGCGGCTCGCCTCCTCGGCCGCCTTCCGCGCGACATCGAGCGCCTGGGCCTGGCTTTCGAGTGCCGCCGCCTGATCGACCAGCTTCGAGTTCAGCGCGGCCAGCTCGCTGGCGATCCGCCGCTGCGCCTCCGCCTCGGCCCGCGCCCGTTCCAGGCCGACCCGGGCCGCCGTATGCGCGGCATACTGGCGGGCGGCGAGCGCGTCGAGCCGTCCGCGCAACCGGTTGTGCTCCTGCAGGCACTCGAAAGCCTCGTAATCCTGACCAAGCGCCCGATGCACACGGGACAGCACCTCGAACACGCCGGCCCGCTCGCCGATCTCCTCGTTCTCGTCATAGGCGGCGAGCGCCACACGGGCATGCGCCAGCGCCTCGGCCGGCCGACCGAGCGCCAGCAGCGTCTCCGCGAGGCCGCGCTCGCCGATGGCGCCGCGCCAGCGATCGACGCCGCCGCTGTCGGCCAGGCTCTGGAATTGTTCGAGCGCGTCATCGAGCCGGCCTTCGAGCAGCAGATGTCGGCTCGACATCTCCAGGAATTCCCGTTGAGCCAGCACAGACACCCGGCACCCCGGCTCGCCCCGGCGTGCGATGAGCGGCGCGGCCCGCGCCTCCAGCAAGTCGTGCGCCTGGGTCAGCTGCGCATCGGCATTTTCGCCGGCAGCAAGCCGGTCGCGGACCTCATGCTGCAATAGCTCGACCAGATTATCGACGGTATAGACGATATCGTCCGGCACGTTGTCCCGGGTCTCTGGATGAGCATCGACCACGTCGAGCGCGCGCAGCAGCACCTCCTTGGCCCCGGTCGCCTCGCGCATGCTGATGAATGCGACGCCGAGGCCATTGAGCGCCGCCACGAGCGCGCCCGGCGCCGAAAGGGTCGAGAGCATTGCTTCTTTGGAGATCGCCGCCTCGACGCCGTGCTCGGCGAGCATGATCGCCCGCTCGAACAGCGGCAGGGCCGTTGCGACGTCGCCGAGCTTCAGCCGGCCATTACCCACGACCCGCCACGCTTCCGCATGGAGCCCGGACAGCCGCAGCTGCTCCTCTCCCGTCAGTCGCTCGAGAATGCCGATCGTCTCTTCGGCCAGGGCAATGCCGGCTTCGAGACGGCCCCAGAACAGCTCGGCCCGCGCCGCGATGCATAATGCGCGGGCGAGCAGGACTTCATCACCCAACCGCCGCGCCATATCAAGCGCCGCCACGAACGGCCCGATACCGTCGACGACCAGGTGCGCACCCCAGACCTCAAGCCGCGCGATTTCGTCAGCGAGACGCTGCAGCATCGCATCAACGTCTATGGCGGATGACTGCTTGTCCAATGCCCCCAATCCCGAAAATTGAACTATCTCCGGATCGACCGCCGTCCTGCCAGCATTCTTTCGTGTCGCACGTATTGGTTAAAACACAAACAAGAGCCCAATATCACCCGTTCGTCGCCCGCTCTCTTCATCAAACAGCATATCCACCGCGAATTGACGGCGAAAGCCGCGCGGCGTCCAGGCGCGCTCAATGGTGATTGATCGATCGAATCAAACGCGGCGAAGGCCGCGATTGAGCCGTTACTCGCGCCAGGGCCGTTGCTCAGGCCAGGACCGTTGCTCAGGCCAGGACCGTTGCTCAGGCCAGGACCGTTGCTCAGGCCAGGGCCGTCGGGCGCATCGTCATGGCTGACCGGGCGCCACGACCCGCCGTGGCAGCACGAGCTTCGCCACCAGCACCTGCACGACCTCGTCGCGCTGGTTCTTGGTTTCACTGCGCACCGTGGCCATGCCGCGGTCGGGGCGCGAGCGGGACGGCGTGATCTCGATGACTTCGCTCTCGACACGCAGCACGTCGCCCGGGCGCGTCGGGCGCGGCCAGGAAATCTCGGCCCCGGCGCCAATGATGCCGCCTTCGAGCGGCAGACCGCTCTCGACATTAAGGCGCATGGTGATGGCGGCGGTGTGCCAGCCGCTGGCCGCCAGGCCGCGGAACAAAGTCGCCTGCGCCGACGCATCGTCCAGATGGAACGGCTGCGGGTCGTAGACTTGAGCGAAGCCCCTGATCTCGTCCGCGTCGAGCGCATAGGTGCCACTGACGAAGCGCTGGCCGACCGTGAGGTCGTCGAGCGTCAGACGCCGGCGCGCCGCTGAGTTTGTCGGTTCGGTCATCGTTTCTCCTCCTGGCGTCGATCTTTGTCCCGGCCGGTCCGCCCCGGTAGAGGCGACCCGTTGTCACTTGCAGAACGATAGCGGCGATCGTAGGTTACTTGCATGACGCAATTATCAGCGCTTCCCACAGGGCTGGGCCGGCCGTTCTTCCGTCTCAGCATAGAATTGAGGGATTTCCCATGTCGAATTCCGATCCCGTCGTCATCGTCGCGGCCGCCCGCACGCCGCTCGGCCGCTTCCAGGGCGAGCTGTCGCCGCTCGCCGCGCCGCAGCTGGGCGCCCATGTCATTCGCGCGGCGCTCGAGCGCGCCAAGCTCGCGCCCGGCCGCATCGACGAGGTGCTGATGGGCTGCGTGCTGCCGGCCGGCCAGGGCCAGGCGCCAGCGCGCCAGGCGGCGCGCGGCGCGGGCCTGCCCGATGCGACCGGCGCCACCACGGTCAACAAAGTCTGCGGCTCCGGCATGAAGGCGACCATGCTCGCCCACGACCTGATCCGCGCCGGCTCGGCCGACATCGTCGTCGCCGGTGGCATGGAGAGCATGTCGAACGCGCCCTACCTGCTGACCAAAGCGCGCGCCGGCTATCGCTTCGGCCATGACCGCGTGCTCGACCACATGCTGCTCGACGGGCTCGAGGACGCCTACGAAGGCGGCCGGCAGATGGGCGATTTCGGCGAGGCCACGGCCGAGAAGTACGGTTTCACCCGCGCCGACCAGGACGCCTATGCCGTCGAGACCCTGACCCGCGCCCGGGCGGCAATCGACTCCGGCGCCTTCAAGGCGGAGATCGTGCCGATCACCGTGCCGGCCAAGGGCGGCGAGCGGCTCGTCGAGACCGACGAGCATCCGCTCAAGGTGGCGCCTGAGAAGATCCCGGGCCTGAAGCCAGCGTTCCGTGCCAACGGCACGATCACGCCGGCGAGCTCGTCGGCCAACGCCGACGGCGCTGCCGCCCTCGTGCTGACGCGCAAGTCGGTCGCGCTCAAGGAGGGCCTGCCGATCCTGGCCGAGATCAAGGGTCACGCGACGCACAGCCAGGATCCCGCCTGGTTCACGACCGCGCCGATCCCGGCGATCCGCAAGCTCCTGGACAAAACCGGCTGGGGCGTCGGCGACGTGGATCTGTTCGAGATCAACGAGGCGTTCGCCGCGGTCGCCATGGCGGCCCAGCACGATCTCGCGATCCCGCGCGACCGGCTCAACGTCAATGGCGGCGCCTGCGCGCTTGGCCATCCGATCGGCGCCACAGGCGCTCGTCTCATCGTAACCCTGCTGCACGCGCTAGAGCACCGCGGGCTCACGCGCGGCATCGCATGCCTGTGCATCGGTGGCGGCGAAGCGACGGCGATCGCGGTCGAACGGCCGCACTGACCGGCACGAACCTCCGTGCCGCCCGGTCCCACACACCCAGTTCACGATGCTGGGGGCCGGGCGGCATCCCCCTGGAGCAAAACGCGAAAAACACCCGGCGCTGATCAACCACACGAATAGTTAACTCGTCCGGTGGTAGAAACGGCACGACTTAAGCATTTTGGTTCCGGGGCTGATGATCGAGCACGCGAAAGACTGCCGCTGCCTGCGCTGCGGGATCTGGCGGGAAGGCACCCGGCGGATCGAAGCCGGCGAACTGGACCCGTGGGCCTTCCCCGCGACCCTGACGGCGATCGTCGCCGAGATTGTGGGCGGCCATCCCGACATCGAGGAACGCGCCCGCCGGGCGGAATGGTTCTGCAACCAGCTCTTGGGCCTCGTCGAGCAGCATGCGCCCAAGGAACGGGCTCAGACGATCGACGACACGACCAGCCATGCCGTGATCCTGCCCTTCAGGACGAACCGCCGACGCTGACCCGGCGGGCGCCTCGCGGCTGCGCCCGGCAACGCCCCATAGGGGCGTCACACAGCCGTAGGGGCGTCACACAGCCGCCGACAAACTTGCGATACCGTGGCCTCCCTCGGGATGGCCCCGCGCCTGACGAGCGGTCCGGGCGGGCGGTCCGGGCGGGTGGGAAGGTTTCGCACATGAAGGTGTTTCTGGTCGGCTGCAGTTTCTTGTTCCTGGCGGCGCTGCCGGGCGCCGCGGATGCCCAGAGCCTGATTGCGATCGATGCCGCCGATCCGCCGTTCATGTACGAGGCCGACGGCCGGCCGGCCGGCCTCTATCCGGCGCTGATCGCCGAGGCGTACCGCCGCATCAACATCGCCGTCACGATCACCACCATGCCCTGGAAACGCGCGCTCGACGATGCCGACGAGGGCAGGAGCGGCATCGGCGGGCTCTATAAGACGACGAGCCGACTCGAGAAATACGACTATTCCGACAAGCTGTTCGACGAGATCCTGCAGATCTACGTGCGCAAGGGTCATGGTTTCCCGTTCGCGACGATCGACGATCTCGCAGGGCGCACGATCGGCGTCATTCGCGGCTGGAGCTACGGCGACGCATTCGACGATGCGCGCCGGCAAGGTCTGTTCGCGGCCGAGGATGCGTCAGGCGACGCGCAGAATTTCGCCGTCCTCGAGGTCGGGCATATCGACTGCATCCTCGCCATCCGCGAGGCAGGCCTCGCCGTGATCCGCCGGCGTCACCTGGAGGAGCGGGTCGAAGCGCTGACGCCGCCGCTCTCCAACATCCCGACCTTCATCGCCTTCAACAAGTCGGCCGGCAAACGCGACGAGCTCAGCCGGTTCGACGCAGCACTCGCCGCGATGCGCCTGGACGGCAGTTTCGACCGTATCGCGCGCCGCGCGCTCGATCCTTGAGCGGCGGTGTGCCGTCTCGTCTCAGCCGCAAGTCACAGTCAGATGACGGCAGCGCGGCAGAACCATCCTTGGTTGCATCCACGACTGGGCGACCCCGCGCACACCGGCAACAAAAAACCCCCGAGGCCGTCGCCCCGGGGGTCTTAATCGGAAGAACCGATCCGTCGATTACGACTGGGTCGCAGCCTTCTTCTTCGACTTCTTCGCGGTCTTGTGAGCGGTGTGCTTCTTCGCTGCCTTCTTGGCGGGCTTCGTGGTCGTGGTCGCGTCCTGAGCGAACGCAACGGCCGGGACCGTGGCGGCGCCGACGAACGACAGCAGGGCGAGAGCGGAAACGAGGGCCTTCATGGAGATCTCCTGACTTTCAACGGCTGTTCTGGGTGCGAGAGTGATCGGTGTTCCGGTGTTTGGCCGGCCCTGACGACCCACCCATTGTTCACGATAGCACTATTACCATGACGCCAAGACTTAGCAACCACCTTTCACAAGGGATTCGCCGAAATTTGACACAGGCTATTGCGATAAATTCTTAGAAACTGGCAAAAACGGCAAGATCGACTGTCGCGTTTAAATATCGACCGCGCAGTTGACATTGGGAATATAGTCGGCGGCAGCAGCACTGTGGCGCCCTAAGCGAGAGCAACCCGACTGTCCGCAGTTGTACGCTCGCCCGGAAACCGAAATCAATCCGCGGCAAATCGCAGATTTCATCGCGCCGAAGACCGTAGCAAGAATGCCTCACTGTGGCGCGCCGATAGCCCGATCGCAGGCCTCAAGCGGTTGACCATGGCTGGCGAACGCCCCCGACAAGGCCCGGATTTCACGCCGCTTCAGCCGATTCCGCCCCGACTCGGACACAACTCCTCGGACGCGACTCCTAGGGCGCGGCTCCTCGGGCGCGGCTCCTCGGGCGCGACTCGGAGCGTCAGCGCCGCCGGCGAGCAGCCTGGTCACCAGCACGGGGACAAGGCTGATGGCACTGATCGCCGGCGTCGTCGCTTTGCGCATCTGCCCGTGCATGTAGATCGGCAACGGTGGGTCCGACCCGACGAGCATCAACGTGGTGTTGAAATTCTCGAAGGACATCAGAAACGCGATCAGGAACGCGCCAAACAACGCCGGCTTGAGGAACGGCACGAGGGCAGCACGGCGGTCGCGACATTGCCGATCGTCAGCATGAAGACGACGATCGAGCCGGCGACGATGCCGGGCATGGCATGCGGGATGATGATCCGGCGCAGCACGATCACACGGCTGCCGCCCTCGCCCGCATCCGTTAACATGAAATGCACCAATCCCGGCCAAATTGGCCTGACCGTCGGACAACGAATACCAAGCCGGTCTTGGGAGGGACGTTTATGCTCACCGCCTTCAGCAACCAGCGCCTGTCGGTCAAGCTGGGTGCCGCGTTCGGCCTGCTCGTTGCGACCGTCGTTGCGATGATCGCGCTGTCGCTGAGCCAGTTCGCGGCCCAGAACGCCCGGCTTGAAGCGCTGACCTCGGGGCCGGTACGGCAGACGGCGCTGGCACAGAACGCGGTCCTGAGCCTGGTCAAGATGTCCCGCGCGGCACGCGATCTGGTGATCGAGCGCACGGATGCCGGCAAGGCGGCCGCCATCACCGAGATCGCGGCCGAGAAGGCGAATCTCGCGACGCTGAGCGACAGCCTGCAGGCGCTGCCGAGCGCCGCCCAGTCGGCCAAGCTCAAGGATTTCCTCGACCAGGCCGGGAAGTACGGCGCGATCGTCGACGAGATGACCAGTCTCGCCAAGCTCAATTCGAAGTCGCGCGCGCTCGCCCTCTCGTCCACCAAGGGGGCCGAAGCCTTCCACAAGGTCGAAAGCCAGGTGTCGGCCATGATCGATGCCGAGACCAAGATTGCCGACAGCGAGCGCAACGTCCTGGTCCAGCGCATGATCGGCACCGGCCTGCGCCTGCTCGCCGAACTCAACCACTTCTATGGTCTGGAGAAGGACACGATCGCCGAGATCGACGACCAGCGTCTCGATCAGCTCGAAAAGGACCTCGACGCCGCCGCCGATCGCATTTCCGACTTGCGCGACAAGGTCCGCGCCTTCTCGAGCTCTCAGCTGGCGCCGCCGGAGATGATGGACCAGATGAACATCGTCGACGACGGCTTCGACCAGTGGCTCGCCGTCGACAAGGAGATCCGGCGCTTGACGCGCGAGAACGGCGACGGCAAGGCGCAGACGATCGCCACCACCCGCGGCAAGGCGGCGCTCGACGCGGCCGAAGCGGCCGCCCGTTCCTGGCTCGACGAGACCAACCAGGCCATGCAGGGCGAGCTCGCCCAGGCCCGCGGCAGCTATGTCACCAACCGCGGTCTCCTGATGCTGCTGGCGTTCGGCGGTTCGGCGATCGGCTTGGCGCTCGCCTGGCTCATTGTCCGCAACGAGATCACCCGCCCGCTCGAGAGCCTGCGCCAGGTGATGGCGCGGCTGGCCAGCGGCGACCTCGCAAGCGAGGTGACGGGCGTCGCGCGGCGCGACGAGATCGGCGACATGGCGCGCACGGTCCAGGTGTTCAAGGACGGGCTTGGCGAGACCGAGGCGCTACGCCGGGACCAGGAGCAGACACGCCGCGATGCCGAGGCGAACCGCCGGGCAGCGCTGATCACCCTGGCGCGGGATTTCGAGGCGACGGTCGGCGCCGTCGTCACCGCCGTCTCACAGTCGGCGGCGCAGATGACCCGGGCTGCCGGCACGCTCGCCGACCGGACGACGGTGGCGCGCGACCGCACCATCGCCGTTGAGGCCGACGCGACGCGCGCATCGGAACGGGTCTCGGCGGTCGCGGCCGCGACCGAGCAGATGGCAGGATCCGTGGCCGAGATCGCCCGCCAGGTGACGGAAGCGACACGCGCCACCGGCAGCGCCGTCGACGAGGCCGAGCACGGCAATACCGAGATGCGCGGCCTCGCCGAGACCGCCCAAAAGATCGGCGAAGTGGTCGCGCTCATCAGCCAGATCGCAAGCCAGACCAACCTCTTGGCGCTGAACGCGACCATCGAGGCCGCGCGTGCCGGCGAAGCCGGCAAGGGCTTCGCGGTCGTGGCAAGCGAGGTGAAGGTGCTCGCCCAGCAGACCGCCCAGGCGACGGAAGAGATCGGTGCCCATGTGAGCGCTATCCAGAGCGCCACCGGCCGCGCCGTGGCGGCAATCCGCGGCGTCGGCACGACGATCTCCAAGATCGACGGCATCACGACGACGATCGCGGCGGCCGTGGAGGAGCAGGAGGCGACGACGCGGGAGATCGCCGGCAACGTCGACGGTGCCGCGCGTGGCACTGAAGGCGTCTCGACGACCATCACCGAGGTCAGCGGCGCCGTGACGGACGCCGGGACCGAAGCGGCCTCGGTCGCCGAGGTCGCGGCCGCGCTGGCCCGCCAGTCGGTCGAGTTAGAGAGCCAGGTTGGAGCGTTCCTGGCGCATATCCGCGCCGGCTGAGCCCAAGAAGAAGCGGTCGAGCGCCTCGCGCGTGCCGGGCGGCACGTGCAGGCCGAGCTTGGAGCGGCGCCACAGCACGTCGTCGGCCGACCGAGCCCATTCCTGGTCGCGCAGATAGACGACTTCGGCCTCGGTCAGGCCGCCGCCGAAGTCGTGGCCTAGCCCGGCAAGATCGGTGGCACCGGCCAGGATCCGGTCGACACGGCTACCGTAGGCGCGGGCGAGGCGCCGGGCGAGCGGCGCCGGGAGCCAAGGTTTCGTCTGCTGCAGCTGCTTGAGGAACGCATCGAAATCATCGCCGGGCAGATCGCCGCCCGGGAGCGGAGCGGTCGCTGTCCAGGGCTGGGTCGGCCGCGGCAGGAACGGCTCGAGCTTTTGGAGCGCATGTTCGGCCAGGCGCCGAAAGGTCGTGATCTTGCCGCCGAAGATCGAGAGCAGCACGGGCTCGCCCTTGGCGCCCTCGACGTCGAGCACATAGTCGCGCGTCACCGCCGACGCATTCGACGCCGCATCGTCATAGAGCGGCCGCACGCCGGAATAGCTCCACACCACGTCGGCGGGCGTCACCTTCGTCTTGAAATAGCGGCTCACCGTCTCGGCGAGATAGGCGGTCTCATCCCGGTCGATCGCGACCGCGGCCGGATCCGCCTTGTAGGGCACGTCCGTCGTGCCGACGAGCGTGAAGCGGCCTTCGTAGGGAATGGCGAAGACGATGCGCTTATCGGGATTCTGCAGGATATAGGCCTGTTCGCCTTCGAACAGGCGCGGCACGATAATGTGGCTGCCCTTGACGAGCCGCGGCGCCTTGCCGTTCGGGTTGCCGAGCCGCTGGCGCAGCACGTCGCCGACCCAGGGCCCCGCCGCGTTCACCAGAATCGGCGCCTCGACCCGGCGCCGGCTGCCGTCGGCCAGGTCCTCGATGGTCGCGACCCAATGATCGCCCTGCCTCTCGGCCGAGACGAAGCGCGTGCGGGTGCGGATCTCCGCCCCCCGCTCCGCCGCGTCGCGCGCATTCAGCACGACCAGGCGGGCATCCTCGACCCAGCAGTCGGAATAGACATAGCCGCGCTTGATCGAGGGATCGAGGCCGGCCCCGCGCGGATCGCGCGTCAGATCGACCGCGTGCGAACCGGGCAGGCGCTGCCGGCCACCTAAATGATCGTAAAGGAACAATCCCAGCCGGATCATCCAGGCCGGACGCAGGCCCGGCGGATGGGGCAGCACGAAGCGCAGCGGCCAGATGATGTGCGGCGCCAGGCTCAAGAGCCGCTCACGCTCGATCAGCGCCTCGCGCACCAGGCGGAACTCGCCATATTCGAGATAGCGCAGGCCACCGTGGATCAGCTTGGTGCTGGCAGAGGACGTGGCGCTCGCCAAGTCGCCCTGCTCGACCAGCAGCACCTTCAAGCCGCGTCCCGCGGCGTCGCGCGCGATGCCGGCGCCGTTGATGCCGCCGCCGATGACCAGCACATCGACCTGTTGGCTTCCGTTCATCGCGCTTCCCTCGCCTTGTGCTCATATAGAATAAGGCGGCCGGGGAAATGTTCGCAATCGAAATCACTATGCGCGTTTTCGCGCACAGCCACGCCGGGAAAGCCGCTCCCGATCGATCAGGGCACGGTGAAGCTGTGGAAGTTTGGGCTGTGCGGCGAGTTGTCGGGCTGGAAGTCGGCACAGGCGGCAACGCCCGACGCGACGGCGACGGCAAAGAGAACGGCGGGGAGCGCCCGGCGTAAGCGGAATAGATGAGCGGACATGGCACGATCCTCCAAAGCACCTGCGGTCCCAAGACCGCCGGCCGAACCGGCTCATTCCATCGGCCTCTCCAACCGAAGGAGTCTGGCACCCTCGTTCGACCTCTCGGAAGACGTGGTATCCCGTGACGCCCGCGCCATGCGCGGGCTCACATGCGAGCTATACGCCGGTCGCCCTTGAAACGACCGGCGGTCCTTTTCGGCCTCAACGGCGCATCAGGCCGACGTAGTTCTCGGCAAGGCTTTCCGAGGCCGCGCGCGAGCTCGTGACATAGTCGAGCTCGGCCAGTTGGACGCGCTGGTCGAAATCGCTGCGATCGTCGAAACGATGCAGCATCGAGGTCATCCACCAGGAGAAGCGCTGCATGCGCCAGATGCGCTTCAGGCAGGTCTCGGAATAGGTTTCGAACCCTTCTTCGCTGCCCAGCCGGTAGAAGGCGTCGAACGCCTCGGCCAGCACGCGGATGTCGGCGACGGCAAGGTTCATCCCCTTGGCGCCGGTCGGCGGCACGATATGGGCGGCGTCACCCGCCAGGAACAGCCGGCCGTAGCGCATCGGCTCGGTCACGAAGCTGCGCATGGGCGTCACACTCTTCTGCAGAATGGGCCCCTCGTTGAGCCGCCAGCCATCGGCCCGGTCGCCGAGCCGCTTGTGCAGCGCCGCCCAGATCCGCTCGTCCGACCATTGGCTGAGGTCCTCGTCCGGCCGGCATTGCAGATAGAGCCGCGTGATCTCCGGCGAACGCATGGAATAGAGCGCGAAGCCGTCCGGGTGATTGGCGTAGATCAGCTCGTCCTGCGACGGCGCCGCCTTCGCCAGGATGCCGAGCCAGGCGAACGGATAGATGCGGTCGAAGGTCTTGATCCGGTCCGCCGGAATCGACGGGCGGCACACGCCGTGGAACCCATCGCAACCGGCGATGAAATCGCATTCGAGCTCTTGCGCGGTGCCCTGGTGTTGGAAGCGGATCTTCGGCCGCGCGCCGTCGAACTCATGGACCGAGACGTCCTCGGCCTCGAACCGGAGATCGCCGCCGTCGGCAAGGCGCTGGGCGATCAGGTCCTTCACCACCTCATGCTGGCCATAGACCGTGACGCCGTGGCCGCCGGTCAGCTCGGCGAAATCGATCCGGTGGTTGCGGCCGCCGAAGCGCAGCTCGATGCCGTGATGCATCAGCCCTTCCCGCCGCATGCGCGCACCGACGCCCGCCTCGTTCAGCAGGTCGACCGTACCCTGCTCCAGCACGCCGGCGCGGATACGCTCCTCGACATACTTCCGGCTGCGCGCCTCGAGCACGACCGAGGCAATGCCGCAGCGGTGCAGCAGATGGGACAATAGCAGGCCAGCAGGCCCCGCACCGACAATCCCAACCTGCGTCCGCATCGTCCCGCTCCTCCCACGACCATCGGCACGCCCTCAAGCGGCGTGCTCTCGCAGTCACGATTAGAGCAGGTTATGTTTGTTAGGCAAACAGTTTGTTTGATGAACTGATAGATCGCACCATAGCGCGATTCAGTGGTGCGCCATTCAGTAGTGTGGGGGCGGCGGCTCGTTCCGCGGATCCGTGCCAGCGCCATAACGCAACGCCTCCAGCTGATCGGACAGCCGGGCGAGCCGCTGGGTCAGGAGATCGATCCGCTTCCACTGCTCGATGACGATCTTGTTCAGGTCTTCGATGACCTCGTCCTGATGCATGAGGCGCATTTCGAGCGCGTCGATCCGGCGAGCCAGCGCGTCGGCATCATTCATCGGCGGTCTCCCTCCCCTCGCCCGGGATCGTTCCCGGCCGCTCGACCAGCCCCTGGCCGAGCGCCACCCGCTCGTCGAACACGAAACAGTCGCCGGACCAGCGGCTCGCCTCGGCCGGCACTTCTTCCAGGTATTTCAGGATGCCGCCCTTCAAGTGGTAGACCGTCTCGAAGCCGCGGGCGAGCATGTAGGCGCTCGCTTTCTCGCAACGGATGCCGCCGGTGCAGAACATCGCCACCTTCTTGTGGACCGTGGGATCGAGGGTGCGATCGACGAAGGCACGGAACTCGCTGAAGCACATCGTCCCCGGATCGAGCGCGCCCTTGAAGCTGCCCATCGCGACCTCGAAGGCGTTCCGTGTGTCGATGAGCACCACATCGGGTGCCGCGATGAGCGCGTTCCAGTCCGTTGGCGCAACATAGGTCCCGACCCGGTGCACCGGATCGACCGACGGGTCGCCGAGCGTCACGATCTCGCGCTTCACCTTCACCTTGAGCCGGCCGAACGGCATCCCGGCGGCGGTCGACCGCTTGAGCTCGAGATTGTCGAGCCGGCCACCAAACAGGGCGCCGTGGGTCAGCTCCGCGACAAGCACGTCGATCGCGGCTTCGGTCCCCGCGAGCGTGCCGTTCAGACCTTCGGCGGCGAGCAGCAGCGTGCCGCGCAGGCCGAGCTTCTCGCACAGTGCGCGCACGGGCGCCTGCAGCACGCGGCAGTCCGGCAGGGCGA
Source organism: Aliidongia dinghuensis (assembly GCF_014643535.1). NCBI lineage: Bacteria > Pseudomonadati > Pseudomonadota > Alphaproteobacteria > Rhodospirillales > Dongiaceae > Aliidongia > Aliidongia dinghuensis. Next base: position 13,796 of record NZ_BMJQ01000013.1, read on the forward strand.
CGAATTGATAGAGTGCGACGACATGGGTGGCCATGGCGCGTGGTCTAGCAGCAGTCACCGCGTGGTGAAAGCCGCTTGGGATCCCTCGACGCCGGTTAGTCGATGCCAGCCAGGGGCCGCGCGATCTCCTCGAGCGGGCGCCGCTCGGCCGCAACGCCCAGACGGAGCTCGACGACCGCGGCGATCAGCATCAGCGCCGCCGCGAAGACATAGCCGCCGCCGACCTGGAGCCGCGCGCCGGTGCCGATGAGCTGGCCGAACACCGCCGGCCCGGCGACGCCGCCGACCGCCGTGCCCAGCGCATAGAACAGCGCGATCACGAGCGCGCGGATTTCGAGCGGGAAACTCTCCGAGACCGTGAGATAGGCCGAGCTTGCCGCGGCCGAGGCGAAGAAGAAGATGACGCTCCAGCCGATGGTCTGGCCGACAGCATCGACTTGCCCGGCCGCGAACAAACCCGCCAACAGCAGCAGCAACCCGCCCGAGAGCGCATAGGTCAGGGTGATCATCACCTTGCGCCCGACCGTGTCGAACAGGCGGCCGAGCAGCATCGGCCCGAAGAAATTGCCGGCAGCGAATGGCAGGATATAGAGCCCGATCCGGTCGGCCGGCACCTGGTAGAAGCGGCCGAGAACCAGCGGATAGGTGAAGAAGATCGCGTTGTAGAAGAAGGCCTGCGCGACCATCAGCACGAGGCCCAGCACGACGCGGCGGCGATGGTCGCGCAACAGGCTGCGGCCGAGCTCGACGAAGCCGATCGCACGGTCGCGCGTGCGGAGCCGGATTCTCGGCAACCCAGCAGGCGCCGGCTGGCCGCAGCGCTCTTCGATCTCCGCCAGGATCGCCTCCGCCTCGGCAATGCGGCCTTTCGTCATGAGCCAGCGCGGGCTTTCAGGCACCCATTGCCGGAGCAGCAGCACGATGAGGCCCAGCACCGCGCCGATGCCGAACGCGAGACGCCAGCCCATGTCGGGCGGCAGCAGGCCCGGCTGCAGCAGCCAGACGGCACCGCCGGCACCGGCCGCCGCCCCCAGCCAGAAGCTGCCGTTGACCAGGAGGTCGGTGCGGCCGCGCAGGCGTGCCGGGATCAGTTCCTGGATCGCCGAATTGATCGCGGCATATTCGCCGCCGATGCCGGCGCCGGTCAGCGCGCGGAGCAGCGCGAAGCTCCAGAAATCGACGGCGCAGGCGCTGGCCAGCGTCGAGACCAGGTAGAGCAGCAGCGTGATGTTGAACAGGCGCTTGCGGCCCCAGCGGTCGGTCAGCCAGCCGAAATAGAGCGCGCCCGACACCGCGCCGATCAGATAGGCGCTCGCGGACAGGCCGATCTGCGCATCGCTCAGCGCCAGCCGCGGGCTCGCCTGCAGCGCGCCGGACACGGCGCCGGCCAGCGTCACCTCGAGCCCGTCCAGCACCCAGGTGATGCCGAGCGCCGCAATGACCAGCGTGTGGAACCGACCCCAGCTGAGCCGGTCGAGCCGGGCCGGGATGTCGGTGTCGAGCACGCTGCCGTCAGTTGCGCCTTCAGCCGCGGGCGTCATTATATCGGGTCATGGAACACCTCCTCGCCAGGAGGAATCGCCCTGCAGCCCGTGCGGGTTCCGGCGCAGGAACCTGCCAGCCGCTCAGGACGGGACGACGAGGCTCGTCGCGATGCCGCCCATGGCGAGGCCGATCAGCGCGTCGAGCACGCGCCAGGACCGCGGATCGGCGAACAGCGGGCGTAGCAGCCGCGCGCCGTAGCCGAGGCCGAAGAAGAACAGGAAGGACGCGGTCATGGCGCCCGCCGCGAACAGCGCCCGCCGGCCGTCATAGCGCGTCGATACCGAGCCCAAGAGCGAGACCGTGTCGAGATAGACGTGCGGATTGAGCCAGGTAACGGCCAGGCAGAAGGCGATGGTCCGGCCCAGCGGCGCCTCGTCCGCGTCCGACGGCACCAGCCCCGCTTCGTTCCGCCAGGCCGAGCGCAGGCTGCGCAGCGCATAGAGGCCGAGGAAGACCGCTCCACCGTAGCGCATGGCGCCGCCCAGCCACGGCAGGAACCGCGCCAGGCTGCCGAAGCCGGCGACGCCGGCCGTGATCAGGACCGCGTCCGAGAGTGCGCACACAAGGCAGACGGCGAACACGTGCGTCCGACGCAGGCCCTGGCGCAGCACGAACGCGTTCTGCGCGCCGATCGCGACGATCAGGCTGAGGCCGAGCAAGAAGCCCGGCAGATAGGCGTTGAGCATACGGCCCTCCCAAGGACGAGCCGTTTGACTAGCCGAGCCGGGATCGTTAGAGAATTTAATTTCTATTAGCTGAATTTAACATCGCTAATGCTCGACTACGATCATCTGTCGGCGCTGGCCGCCGTCGTGCGGACCGGCAGCTTCGAGAAGGCGGCGCAGCAGCTGGGTGTCACACCATCGGCGGTCTCGCAGCGCCTGAAGCTGCTGGAGGAGCGGATCGGCGCCGCACTCGTCGTGCGCGGCCAGCCCAATGTCGCGACGCCGGCCGGCGCCCGGCTTTGCCGCCATGCGGAGGATGTCGGCCTGCTCGAACGCGCGCTCCGCGCCGATCTCGGCGAACTCGGCCTCGCGGCGCAGCCCACGACGATCCGGATCGCAGTCAATGCCGACAGCCTCGCGACCTGGTTCGTCGAGGCGATGGCCGCGACCGAGGGGGTGCTCTATGACCTCGTGCTCGACGACCAGGACCATAGCGCCGACTGGCTCCGGCGCGGCGAGGTCGCGGCGGCGGTCACCGCGTCCACCGGCAGCGTGCAGGGCTGCGGCAGCCGGCCGCTCGGTGCGCTGCGCTACGTCGCAACGGCTTCGCCCGAGTTCATGCGGCGCTGGTTCGCGGACGGCGTCGACGAGGCCGCGTTGCGCGCAGCCCCGTGCCTGCGCTTTAACCAGAAGGACGAGCTCCAAGCCCGCTGGATCCGCAATCTTATCGACCGGACGGTGGCGACGCCGACCCACTGGCTGCCGGCATCCCAGGCGTTCGTTGACGGCGCGCTTGCCGGGCTCGGCTGGGGCATGAACCCCGAGCCGCTGGTGCGGCACCATCTGGCGAGCGGCCACCTGGTGCTGCTGGCAATCTCACCGCTCGACGTTTCACTCAACTGGCAATGGTCGCGCGCGGTCGAGGCCGCCCTCGCCGACGTGACGCGGGCCGTGACGGCGACGGCGCGGCGCTTCCTCGTCCAGTGAGTGCCGCGGCTACCCGGCGGCCCTGACCAGGTTCGCGAGCGCCGCGCCGCGCGCGAGCCGGCCGATGTTCTCGGCGATCGTCTGGCGCCGCCGGGCCATCATGCCGTCGGTCCAGCCCGACATGTGCGGCGTCATCACCACATTGTCGAGTTCGTGGAACGGCAGCCGCGCCGGCAGTGTGCCGGAGGATTCGCCGGCCGGCGGATAGACGTACCAGGTGTCGATCACCGCCCCGCCGATCCGGCGCTCTGCCAGGGCGTCATAGAGCGCCTGCTGGTCGATGACCGGCCCGCGGCCGACATTGACGACGACCGCGTCGGGCCGCATGGCGGCGAAGGCCGCGGCGCCGAGCAATCCCTCGGTCTCCGGCAGGTGCGGCAGCGAGCAGACGATGAACTCGGCCGCGGCGCAGAATTCCTCGAGCCGGTCGAGCGTATAGCTGGCCGAGACCGGCGGCTCGGCTGCCACGGGCCGGCGGTTCGCGACCAGCACGCGCATGTCGAACGCGTCCGCGAGGCGCGCGATGCGCCGGCCGATATGGCCATAGCCGAGGAGCCCGATGGTGCGGCCGGCGAGCTCGCCATGCAGCGAGCCGTCGCGCGCCGACCAATAGGCCCACTCGCCGCGCCGGAGTTCCCGGTCGGCGTGGTCGATCGGCACGACATGGCGCAACAGCGCCGCCATCACATATTCGCCGATCGCCGTCTCGTGCCCGAAGCAGTTGCAGACGGCCGCTGCCGACGGCAGGCGCTTGAGGTCGACCGCATCGGTGCCGGCGCCCGGCACATGGAACAGGCGCAGCGCGCGCGGCGCCGGCAGCTCGGCATTGTAGAAGCTGCTGACGATCACTTGGGCCGTCTCATAGGCCGCCACCTCCTCGGCTGTGCGCAGCCGGTCCGGCAGCAGGCGGATGTCGTGCGGCCCGTCGAGCAGCGCCTCGATGCCCTCGGCGAAAGTCGCCGCGTTGCGGCCATGGAAGACGATCTGCATCGAGGAGTCCTCAGCTGAGTGCGGGTTCGATATCGAGGCCGACGTCGAGCAGCGCCGGGTCGATCTCCTGCTCCAGCCGGTCGACCATCGCGCCGGCGAGCCCGATCACAAGGTCGGACGCGGCCTTCGCTGCTTCCGCATTCTGCCGGATCACCGCGTCGAGGATCGGGATATGGCCATCGATGCTGGCCTTGACCTCGTCCGCAGTGCCAACATGGGTCAGGTAGAGCCAGCCGGTGCGGCGGAACATGGTGTGGAGCGGCCTCAGCGTGTGCGCCAGGAACGGCTCCGCCGCGGCCTCCAGCAGGATCCGGTCGAGCAGCCGGTCGTAGACGTTGAACTCGTCCACGGTCATGACATCGCGCCGCTCGCGCAGCTTGCGGGCGAGCCGCATCATCTGGCTGCGCTGGGCCGCACTCGCGCGGAGTGCAGCGAGGCTGACGACGAAGCGCTCCATCTCCCGGCGCAGCTGCAGCAGCGTGGCTTCGCGGGCGAGATCGATCGGCATGACTCGCAGGCCGGCGCGCGGCCGGACGGAAAGGAGCGTGTCGGCCGCGAGCCGCTTCACCGCCTCGTGCACCGGCGTGCGCCCGAGGCCAATCAGTGCCTGGATATCCTGCAGCGTGACCTCAGCACCGGGACGCAGCCCGCACCGGACGATCTGGGCCTCGAGCCGCTCGTAAGCGAGCTCGGCCAGGCTCAAGCGCTGCGCGCTCGGATGCGGCAGGATCTCTGCCGTCTCAGACGGGGGCCGAGTTGCCATGGGGTCTCGCCTCGAATTCAAGTCTTCACCATCCTATGCAGAAAGTTTCTTGCGCGCCAAACTGAAATTTCACAATATGTCAAAAAATACCGAAGCCGATACCCGAACCGCAAAGCGCGGACGGGCACGGCACAACGGCAAGCGGCACCAGCCCGCGGATCTTCGCGGGCCCCACGGCAGCGCAGAACGGGAGGAAGCAAAGTGGCAGCATCCACGATCGACCCAGTGGCGGGCGACCAGGCGCCCACGCGAGAGACCGGCGCCAGCGAAGAGCAGCTCTATCGGCGGGTCATCTACCGCATCGTCCCCCTGCTCTTCCTGGGCTTCATCATCTCCTATCTCGACCGGGTGAACATCGGCTTCGCCAAGCTGCAGATGGCGCGCGAATTCGGGCTCAGCGACACGAGCTTTGCCGTGGGCGCCAGCGTCTTCTTCTGGGGCTACATGCTGTTCGAGATCCCGAGCAACCTGGTGCTGCACCGGATCGGCGCGCGCGTCTGGATCGCGCGGATCATGATCAGCTGGGGCATCGTCTCCATGCTGATGATCTTCTCGCGCAGCGAAACCGCCTTCTACGCGCTGCGCTTCCTCTTGGGTGTGTGCGAGGCGGGCTTCGTGCCCGGCGTCATGTTCTACGTCAACGGCTGGCTGCCCTCGACCCGGCAGAGCGGCCTCTATTCGCTGTTCCTGATGGCGCTGCCGGTCAGCCTCGTGCTGGGGGCCCCGTTGTCCGGCGCCATCCTGGACATGGCAAACGGCTGGCTCGGCATCAGCGGCTGGCAATGGCTGTTCCTCATCGAAGGCCTGCCGGCGATCCTGCTTGGCCTCGTCATCCTGGCCCGGCTCGACAGCCGGATCGCCGGCGCCCGCTGGCTCTCCGAGGGCGAAAAGCAGCTGCTGACCGCCCGCGTCGCCGAGGAGGCGCGCGACAAGGCCGGCGACATCTGGACGCTGCTCCGGACCGGCCGCGTCTATCTGCTGCTCGCGATCATGATCCTGTTCAACACCGGCTTCTACGGCCTGTCGTTCTGGCTGCCGTCGATCGTCAAGGCGGCTGGCATCAAGAGCGATCTCGACGTCGGCCTGTTGACCGCGATCCCGTTCGTTGTCGCGGCCTTTGCCATGCGGCTCAACGCACTGCATTCGGAAAAGGCCGGCGAGAAGCGCCTCCATGGCGCCGCACCGGCAATCCTCGCGGGCCTGGCACTCCCGTTGAGCGCCTATTTCTCCCAGAACCTTGCCGCCTCGCTGGCGCTCATCGCCGTCGCGGCCGCCGGCATCCTGTCGCTGATGCCGATCTTCTGGACGCTGCCCGGTCGCATCCTGACCGGCAAGGCCGCGGCGGTCGGGCTTGCTGGCATCAATTCGTTCGGCAGCCTGTCCGGCATCCTCGGCGCCATGATCATCGGCTACGCCGGGCCGCAGCTCGGCATCATCATCCTCGGCGTCTTCCTGCTCATGGCCGGGATGCTGCTCTATCTGGCGACCGGGCTGGCGCCGCGCACGGCCGCCACGCCGGGAGTTCGGCCGCTTACATTGGAAACGACACCCTGAAGACCGGCGCGGTCGCTGCTGGAATTATTCGGCCTCAAGCGCTATATGACCATCTACATGGTCAGGAATGCGACATGGACACGATGAATCTGGCTGAAGCCAAAGCGCATCTGAGCGAGCTGGTCGATCGGGTGGAGGCCGGCGATTCGATCAACATCACCCGGCGCGGCAAGCCGGTTGCGCAACTGACCGCCGTGGAAAAGCCCCGCAAGCGGATCGACGTGGCCATGCTTCGAGCCCTGACGGCTGTCATGCCGCCGCAGGCGCAGAACGCAGCCGATCTTATACGATCGATGCGTGATGGCGATCGTTACTGATGCTCTATCTCGACACGTCGCTGATCGTCGCGGCGCTTTCCAACGAGGCCGCAACCGCTCGTGTGCAAACCTGGCTGGCGGAGCAGGATCCGGCGCAGCTCCTGATCAGCGACTGGACCATCACTGAGCTGTCGTCCGCCTTGGCGATCAAGCTCAGGACCGGTCAGATGACGCTTCAGCAACGCGCAGCGGCCTTGGCGATGTTCCATAAGCTGGTCTCGGAGAGCTTCACCGTCCTGCCGGTGTCTGGCGGGCATTTTCGGGCGGCGGCGAAGTTCGTCGATCAGCATGCTCTCGGCCTGCGTGCGGGCGACGCGCTCCACCTCGCAACGGCGTCTGAACAAGGCGCCACGGTCCATACGCTCGATCAGCGGCTTGCTGAGGCAGGACCTATGCTCGGCATCCCCACGCGGCTGCTGGCATGAGCCTCTCGCGGGGGGGGGGGGGGGGAGGAGCCCGCCCCTCACGCCCGGTCCGCGGGTATCGCCAGAAACTCCAGCACCACTCGAGTGATGTGCTGGAGCCATCGCTCGCGCGCCGCCGGAGCCGCCAGGTTCTGCCCGAGGTAATGCGAGAACGTGTGCGTGTTCGACTGGTAGAAATAGGCGAGCGCCGTGATGGTCAGCAGCATCTCGACCGGCTCCGCATCCTGCCGGAAGCAGCCGGCCGCCTGGCCGCGCGTCAAGAGATCCTCGAGGATGCCGACCTGCGGGAACGACAGGCTCTGGATCCGCTGCGACTCGCGGACGTGGACCGCCTTATAGAGATTCTCGGTATTGAGCAGGCTGATGAATTCCGGATGCTCTAGGTAATAGGTCCAGGTGAAGGCGATGAAGCGCCGGACACCCTCGACCGGCTCGGTCGTCTCAAGGTCGAGCGCCTGCTCGGCGCCGATCAGATCGCCGTAGACCGCTTCGAGCGCCGCCCGGAACAGGCCTTCCTTGCTGCCGAAATAATAGTAAGGCATGCGCTCGTTCGTGCCGGCGCTTCGGCTGATCTTGTCGACCCGCGCGCCGCCATAGCCTTCCCGCGCGAATTCGTCGATCGCCGCTTTCAGGATTGCTGCCCGCGCCGCCTCGGAATCCCGGGGAGCCCGCTTGCGCTCCGTCGTCAATGCCGGCGGCGCGACCGCTGCGGCTGCCTCAAGCTGCTTCATGGCCGACATCCTCGCTCGCTTCCTCCGCTCCCGCAAAGCCCGAACCGGATCGCTTACCCGAATATCGCCGACCGCGGTATTTTCAGCATTGCAGCGCTTTTAATTAAGTGCATACTTAACACGATCCTCAGCAACGGAGATGCGCGGCGATGGCAGACCTGAACCCCGCTTTGAACGCACCGAGCCTGGCCGCGGGCCTCGCCGGTCGGCGTATTCCGTTTGAAGCCGTGCCGGTCATCGATCTGGCGCCGCTCCTCGCCGACCCGGCGCATGGGGCCACCGCGGCGGCGATCGGCGAAGCTTGCCGCACGGTCGGCTTTCTCTACGTGCGCAATCACGGCGTGCCGCAGGAGCTGGTCGACACGGTCTTCGCGCTCGGCCGACGCTTCTTCGACGAGCCGCTCGACGCGAAGATGGCGATCCACATCGCCCGCTCGCCGCATCACCGCGGCTATTTCCCGATGTTCGAGGAGAACACCGACCCGACCTTGACGGCCGACCTCAAGGAAGGGTTCGACATGGCGCTCGACCTGCCGCCGGACGACCCGCACGTGAAGGCGGGCGTGCCGCTGCACGGGCCCAATGTCTGGCCGGAGGCGCTGCCGGACTTCCGCCCGACGCTCGAACGCTATTACGGCGAGATGCGCCAGCTCGCCGAGCGGCTGATGCGCGCCTTCGCCGTGGCGCTCGACCTTTCGCCCGACTTCTTCGCCGACAAGATCGACAAGCCGCTGGCCCAGCTGCGGCTGCTGCACTATCCGCCCCAGCAGGGGCACGTGGAGGAAAAGACGCTCGGCTGCGGCGCCCACACGGACTACGGCTGCCTCACCATCCTGGCGCAGGACGAGGTCGGCGGGCTGCAATTGCAGAACAGCGCCGGGGAGTGGATCGCAGCACCGCCGATCCCGGGCACCTTCGTCGTCAACATCGGCGACCAGATGGCGCGCTGGAGCAACGATGCCTTCGCCGCGACGCTGCACCGTGTCATCAACACGAGCGGGCGCGAGCGCTATTCCGTGCCGTTCTTCTTCGATCCGAACTTCGATGCGCTGGTCGAGTGCCTGCCAAGCTGCCACTCGGCCGAGCAGCCGCCGCTCTATCCGCCGATCCGCGCCGGCGAGCATCTGCTCAACCGCTTCAACGCCACGTTCGCCTACCGCAAGACGACCGAAAGCGACACCCCCGACCACTGACCACCGACCACTGACCCACACCGCCAAGCCGAGGGCCGCCCCCATGCTTTACATGAATCGCCGATCCGTCCTGGTTTCCTCCCTTGCGGCGCTGTCGAGCCTGGCGGTGCGGCGCACGGCCTTCGCGGCCGATGCCGGGGCCCTCACCTTCACGAGCTGGGGCGGTAGCACGCAGGACGCCCAGAAGGCCGCCTGGGCCCAGCCCTTCACGACGAGCAGCGGCTTCACGGTGAAGCAGGACGGGCCGACCGACTACGGCAAGTTCAAGAGCATGGTCGACGCCGGGGCCGTCAGCTGGGACGTGGTCGATGTCGAGGCGGATTTCGCCCATCGCGCCGCGGCGCAAGGCCTCCTGGAAAAGCTCGATTTCTCGGTGATCGACCGCAGCCGGCTCGACCCGCGCTTCGTGTTCGACTACGGCGTCGGCAGCTTCTTCTTCGCCTTCGTGCTCGCCTATAATACCCAGGCGCTGCACGGGGCGGCGCCTGCGGGCTGGGATGCGCTGTTCGATCTAAAAAAATATCCCGGCAAGCGTGCGCTCTACAAATGGCCGTCGGCCGGCGTCGTCGAGATCGCGCTGCTCGCCGACGGCGTCACCCCGGACAAGCTCTACCCGCTCGACCTCGACCGGGCGTTCCGCAAGCTCGACACGATCAAGGCCTCGATCCTGTGGTGGGGCAGCGGCGCGCAATCCCAGCAGCTGATCGCCTCCGGCGAGGCGAGCCTCGGCATGTTCTGGAACGGCCGCATTCACTATCTGGAGCAGGAAAAGGCACCGGTGGCGCCCGTGTGGAAGCAGAACCTGACCTTCTCCGACATGCTGGTGGTACCCAAGGGCACGCGCAATCGGGAAGCGGCGATGCGCTTCATCGCCGAGGCGACAAGCGCCAAGGCGCAAGCCGCCTTCGACAATGCGACCGCCTACGCGCCGATCCATCTCGACGCCGTGCCGCTGCTCGACAAGAGCATCGCCGCGTCGAGCCCGACCTCGCACACCGACAGCCAGATCGGCCTCGATGCGCAATATTGGGCGACAAACGGTGCTGCCATCGCCGAGCGCTGGAACGCCTGGCAGGTGGCCTGAGACTTGGCGGGACGCGTGCGTACTGAACCTGTGCGTACTGGACGTGTGAGGAGTAGCGGCCTGCTGCTGTCCCTGCCGGCGCTCCTGTTCCTGGCGCTGTTCTTCGCGCTGCCGACCCTGCTGTTCCTCGCCCGCAGCTTCGGCGAGCCGCAATGGGGCTTCGGCAATTACGCGACACTGCTCGGCAATGCGACCTACGCCAAGGTGCTGGCCAACACGTTCCTCTTGGCCGGCATCGTGACGGTACTCTCGATCGCGATCGGCTATCCGGTCGCCTGGGCCCTAACCCTCATGCGCCAGCGCACGCGCAAACTCGTGCTCGCGATCCTGCTCCTGTCCATGTGGACGAACTTGTTGGCCCGGACCTATGCCTGGCTCGTGCTGCTGCAGCGGTCGGGCGTCGTGAACACGCTGCTCATGCAGCTGGGTGTCATCTCCGAGCCGCTGCCGCTGGTCAATAATCTCACCGGCGTGGTGATCGGCATGACCTACATCATGCTGCCGTTCGCCGTCCTGCCGCTGCAGGCGACGCTCGCCACGATCGACCCGGTGCTGCTGCAGGCGGGCTCGGTCTGCGGCGCCCGGCCGTTCACCGTGTTCCGCCGGCTGTTGCTGCCGATGAGCCTGCCCGGCATCGCCACGGCGGCGGTCATGATCTTCGTCATGTCGCTCGGCTACTACATCACGCCCTCGCTCCTGGGCGGCACCGGCACCATGATGGTGGCGGAGCTGATCGCGGAGCAGATCCAGTCGTTCCTGAACTGGGGCCTGGGCAGCGCTGCGGCCCTGGTGCTCCTGACCGCGGCACTCCTGCTCTATCTGGGCTTCGCAGCCACGGTCGAACGGCGTGCGGTGATTACGGAGTGAGGCCGATAGTGAGCAAGCGAGGCCGATCATGCTGCTGAGCCCGACCGGCATGGGCTGGGGCCGTTCGGCGCTGGCACTCTGGACGGCGCTGGTCTCCGCCGTCCTGCTGCTGCCGATCCTGTTCGTCGTGGCGCTGTCGTTCGACGGCTCGCGCTGGCTCGCCTTTCCGCCGCCGACCTGGACCGTGCGCTGGTACAGCCAAGTGCTGGCCGATCCGGAATGGCTGGCCGCGGCCGGGCACAGCCTCGCGATCGCGACGATGGTCATGGTCGCCTCGGTCTTGCTGGGCGTGCCGGCGGCCTTCGCCATCGTGCGCGGCCATCGCAGCGGGCGCGCCGCCATCCGCGGCTTTCTCATGATGCCCATGGTGATGCCGGTGATCGTCATCGGCGTGGCGCTCTATGCCGTGTTCCTGCGCCTGCACCTGACCGGCGGCTATCTGGGTTTCGTGCTGGCCCATCTGGTGCTGGCCCTGCCCTTCACCATCCTGTCGGTCGCCAATGCGCTCGCAGGATTCGATCGGGCGATCGAGCGCGCGGCCGTGATCTGCGGCGCTTCGCCGGTCGTGGCCGTGCTGCGGGTGACCCTGCCGTCGATCGCGCCCGGCATCCTGGCTGGCGCGCTCTTCGCCTTTCTCACATCCTGGGACGAGGTGGTCGTGAGTATTTTCATGGCGAATGCGGATCTGCAGACCTTGCCCGTTCGGGTCTGGGCGGCGCTCAGGCTCGATCTCAGCCCAGCCGTGGCCGCGGTCGCGACCCTGCTGCTCGCCGTCTCGCTCGCCATCCTGGCGGGCCTCGCTTTCATCGGACGGCGCCGCGCATGAACCGGTCGGCTACCGCAAGCCTGCAGCTCAAGGGCCTCTCGAAACATTATGGGCCGGTCGCCGCAGTCGAGGACGTGAACCTCACCATCGAAGGCGGCGAGCTCGTGACCTTCCTCGGCGCCAGCGGCTCCGGCAAGAGCACGACGCTGTTCATGATTGCCGGGCTGGAGGCTCCCACCAGCGGCGAGATCCTCTTGGGTGGCCGATCCCTGCAAGCGATACCGCCGCACCGCCGCAATATCGGCATGGTGTTCCAGCGCTATTCGTTGTTCCCGCGCATGACGGTCGCCGAGAACATCGCCTTTCCGCTGCAGGTTCGACGCCTGCCTAAGGCGGAGATCGCAGCGCGCGTCGCGCGGGCACTCGACCTGGTGCAGCTGGGCGGCATGGCGGACCGGCGGCCCATGACGCTGTCGGGCGGCCAGCAGCAACGGGTGGCGGTCGCTCGCGCGCTCGTCTACGAGCCGCCGCTCCTGCTGATGGACGAGCCCTTGGGCGCGCTCGACAAGAGCCTGCGCGAGGAAATCCAGGTCGAGCTCAAGGAGCTCCATCGCCGGCTCGACGTCACCATCCTGTTCGTCACCCACGACCAGGACGAGGCGCTGCGCTTGAGCGACCGGATCGCCGTGTTCGGCGCCGGCCGCATCGCGCAGTTCGGCTCGCCCAATGAGCTTTACCACCAGCCGGCCAGCCGCTTCGTCGCAGGCTTCTTCGGCAATGCCAATTTTCTTGCCGTGACGGGCGAGGTCGGCGCGCCCGGCCTCGTGCGGAGCCGCACGGGTTGCGTGTTGAAGGCTGCCCCCAATGGCAAGCTGTCCACCCGGTCACTCCGCCTGATGGTGCGGCCGCATGAAGTGCGGGTCGCCGCGCAAACGGACGCGTGCAATGGCGAGAACCGGCTGGCCGGCGAGATCCGCGACCTGGTGTTCATGGGCGACCATAGTGTCGTGACCGTAGACCTGCCCGAGGAAGGGGCCGTCTGGACCACCGTGCAGCGCTCAGGCTCAACGAGTGCGAGCCCGCTCGCCCGCGGCATGCGCGTGGCACTCGCCTGGCCGATCGAGCGCACGCATCTGTTCGCCGAGGATTGAGTCTGCTTGCCTCAGTCGACCGAGAAATGGGCTTCAGTCGGCAGGTGGCCGACACCGTTGATCGGCAGGATGTCCTGCGGGCACGCGCTGAACGCGATCACCAGGTCCATCTCCGCCCGGAGCGCCACGTAGCTGCCCGCTGTCGAGACCGGCGGCTCGAACGACAGGCTGCCATCGGCATGGACCGGGATGTTCATGAACAGATTGAGCGGGCACGGCGTCTCCGGCGCCGCGAGGCCGAGCTCGCCCATCGCCGCCTGGAGATTGTCCGTGCAATTGTCGTGGTAGCCCTCGACGCCCAGGAACTTGTAGCGGTAGCGGTCGCAGGCGCTGATGATCGTGTCGTGGACGCCGCCCGACGTATCCTCGATGAAGGTCAGGATCGGCCGCCGCTTGTTGGTCAGCATCGCGTCGCCCACGGCAGGCATGATCTTCATGATGTGCGGCCGCGTGTGCTCCATCGACATGAATTCGTTCAGGTCGTCCGCATTGAACGCCCAGGTGTCGACCACCTGGTCGCCGTGGGTGTTGATGACCTTGACGATCTGCCCCTGCTTGACGCGAGCGGCCTTGCCGCGGCGGGCGGGAATGGTGACGAGAGCCGGATCGGACATGAGGATGCTCCGTTTCCTGATCGAGGACGCTCAGCGGACCGCCATATTATAATTGAGGAAATTTCTCAAACGCGATTGGGCGGAACCGAAGATCGGTTCCGCCCACGTTAGAGACAGCCAGCCGGGATAGCGATCCGGCGGGGATTGTTATTTCGCGAACAGCTGCGAAACATCCGCGAAGGCCTTGAACTCGAGCGCGTTGCCGGCCGGGTCGAGGAAGAACATCGTCGCCTGTTCGCCGACCTGGCCCTTGAAGCGGATATAGGGCTCGATCACGAAGCGCACGGCGGCGCCCTTGAGCCGCTCGGCCAGCGCATGCCACTCATCCATCGGCAGCACCACGCCGAAATGCGGCACCGGCACGTCGTGCCCGTCGACCGGATTGTGGTGGGCCGCGTCCGCCGCCTCCGCCGGCGCCTTGTAATGGGCGACGATCTGGTGGCCGAACAGGTCGAAATCGATCCAGGTGTCGGCGCTGCGGCCTTCAGGGCAGCCGAGCACCGTGCCGTAGAAATGCCGGGCCGCGGCCAGATCATCGACCGGAAAGGCAATATGGAAGGGGCTGAGCGCGCTCATGGGTCCTCTGGATAGCTTGCTGCGATGCACAAGTAAGGCGGCATCGCCAGCCGATTGACAAACGAGATATACGTTCACATCATGACTTTTTCTCATGGATTGAACGCATGGACCCGGGCCGACTGCCCTCGCTCAATGCCGTACGAAGCTTCGCCGTCGCGGGCCGGCTGTTGAGCTTCACGGCTGCAGCCCATGAGCTGAACGTGACCCAAGGGGCGGTAAGCCGCATGGTCCAGTCGCTCGAGACGGAGCTCGGCGTACAGTTGTTCGAGCGGCACGGTCGGGCGATCGGCCTGACGCCGGCCGGTGCCGCCTATCATCGCGAGATCACGGAAGCGCTCGCCCGCATTGCCGCCGCCACGAGCGACGCGCGCGGCTTCGAGAGGGCCGGCGTCCTGTCCCTGAGCGCGCTGCCGACACTCGCGATGCGCTGGCTCGTGCCGCGGCTCCCATCGTTCCAGCGTGCGCATCCCGACATCCAGGTCGACCTCGCCGCGGGCGACGGGCCGGTCGATTTCGCGACCGACCGGGTCGACATGGCGATCCGCCACGGCCTGCCGCCCTGGCCCGCCGCGGCAGCGGCACGATTGATGACGGAAGAGGTCGGCGTCGTCTGCGCGCCGCACCTGTCGGGCGCCCAAGATGTAACAGGACCGGCCGATCTCGCGGGCCGGGCGCTGCTGCAGCACACGACCCGCCGGGACGGCTGGCGACGCTATTTCGGACATTTCGGCGTGCCGGCGCCCGACCTTGCCCAGGCGCCGGCCTTCGAGCATCTGTTCATGCTTGCCGAGGCAGCGGCATCCGGCATGGGCTTCGCGCTCATGCCGCTGTTCCTCGTCCGGACGGAACTCGCGGCCGGCCGGCTGATCCAGCCGATCGCCGAGACCGTCCGGCCCGACACCGCCTATTACATCCTGCATCGGCCGGGGGCCGACCGCGCCCGCAAGGTTCGGCTGTTCAAGACCTGGCTGCTGCGCCAGGCGGCAGAGGCGGTTCCCCGCTGACCGTCAGCGCCCGTGGCTGCCGCTGTAGGCGTTGCGCGCGGGCGAGTGCCAGCCCGCCGGAGCTGCCTTAGGGCGATAGACCTCGACCAGCAGCGGATGGCATTGGGCGACGTCGCTCGAATGCTTCGAGCCGCAATCGCCGCCCGGACAGGCCGAGAGCGCACCCAAGAGATTGATCTCGGCGAAGAACTCGAGGAAGTCGCCCGGGCGCACCGGCGTCGTCTTCATGAAATACTGGCCGGTGTCGCGCGTGAAACCGGTGCACATGAACACGTTCAACACGTCGTGCACATGGGGCTCGGCGTGACGGAGCGTGTCGTGGGACGCATCGGCGAAGGCGCGGGTCAGGTTCGAATGGCAGCAGTAATGATACTCGCTGCCCTGCAGCAGCATGTTGGTATAGGGGTCGCAGCGCGTGCCGATCACGTCATGGACGGCCCCGCCGAATTCGTCGAACCCGTACCAGTCGAGCGTATCCTCCGTGATCGTCGCCATGGGCCGGAGATACGGCAGGTTCGACCAGAGCCGGTCGCCGGTCGAGACATGCGTGCCGTGCAGCGCCCGCGTCTTGCCCGAGAAGAAGCGTTCGCTCGTATCGTCGGCATTCCAGAGATTGAGATCGCCGACCTGCGGGCCTTCGACGCTGACGATCCGGAAGAAATGCCCCGCCGGGACCGTGAAGCTGCGCGCGTCGCGCGCCGGCACGACCACCTCGTCAATCTTGGTCCAGCCGGTGCGGGCCGCCCGATAGCCGGCGACATCGGCCGCGGGCAGCGTCTCGATCGGATAGCAGATCACCGGTGCCACGCCCTTGCGCGCGGCCGCGTCCGGCGGAGCGACGGTTTCAGGATGCTGCGGCTTCATGGGCGGTATTTCTTCCCTCTCGCTGTTCCGGCTGACGATCGACCAGTAGCCCATCGGTCGCGGGATTGACAGGCCGATCAGGCAGCGTCGTGGAAGATCACGCCCAGCGTATGGCGTTGGCCGGCTCTGACCGTGCTGACGCCGTGGCGCAGGGTCACGCGATAGTCGCCGCGTGTACCGGCGACGGGCCGGCTGTTGACGGCGAAGGCGACCGCGTCGCCCTTGCCGAGCGGCACGACCGAGGCGCGCGACTGCATGCGCGGCCGCTGTTCGGTCAGCACGAGCTCGCCGCCCTCGAAATCCCGGCCCGGCGCCGACAACAGCACCGCGACCTGCAGCGGGAAGACATGCGCGCCATAGAGATCCTGATGCAGGCAGTTGTAGTCGTCTGGCCCGTAACGGAGCAACAGCGGCGTCGGGCGGGTCTGGCCCGCTCGATGGCAGCGGTCGATGAAGGCGGCATGATCGACCGGGAAGCGCTCGGCAAGCCCCATCCGCGCGTGCCAGCGATTGGCGATCGGCGCCAGATGCGGATAGAGCGCCGTCCGCAACTCCCCGACCAGCGCCGGCAACGGATAGGCGAAATAGCGATATTCGCCGCGGCCGAAGCCGTGCCGCGCCATGACGACGCGGCTGCGGAAACCAACGTCCCGGTCATAGAGGTCGGCGACAGCGTCGCATTCGGCGCCGTCGAGCAGCTTCGGCAGCAGCGCCCAGCCCTCTGCATCGAGAGCCGTGGTGACGGCCGGCCAATCGACCGCCGCCACCCGGGTCGCCCAGCCCCCCTCGGCCTTGCCCCCGTCACTCACGCCGCGGTCTTCATCGCCGGAGCGGCGCGCGCCGTTGTTCGCCTCGCGGATCATTGCCTCGCGGGTCGTCGTGCCCATGATCGTCTCCTTCTCTCTTGGCCCGAGATCTGTCTCGCACCCCGAGGGACGGCCGCGCACTCCGGCTCTTGCGGTCAAATCCGGCGCCGCAGCGTTCAGACGGGGGCGAGCCGATCCTCGACGACCGACCAGTTGACCAGGCGATCGAGCACGGCCCGCACATGATCGGCGCGCCGGTTCTGGTAGTCGAGATAATAGGCATGTTCCCATACGTCGATGCCGAGCAGGCTCTGCTTGCCGTGCGCCGGCGGATTGTCGGCGTTGCTCGTGCCCAGGATCTCGAGCCGGCCGGCCGAGGCGACGAGCCAGACCCAGCCGCTGCCGAACACCTCGGACGCTTGCTTCACGAAGGCGTCCTGGAATGCCGCGTGGCCCGAGAAGTCCCGCTCGATCGCCGAGGCCAATTCACGCCGGGGCGCCCGGTTGCCGCCGGGCTTCAGGCTTTCCCAATATTGGTTGTGGTTCCAGGCTTGGGCCGCCTGGTTGAAGATCTTCTCTGCGCCCGGGTCGTGCGCCGAGCGAACGACGACCTGCTCAAGCGGCATCGCGGCGTAGGGCGTGCCCTCGACCAGCGCGTTGAGCGCGGTGAAGTAGCCGGCATGGTGTTTGCCGTAATGCAGCTCGACCGTGGCCGACGAGATGACCGGCGTCAGGTCCGCCGTCTCGAACGGTAGGGCCGGCTGGACGAACGGGCCCGTCGCGGCGGCGCGGGCGCCCTGCGGCCAGCCGGCCGTCGTAGCAGAAAGAACCAGGAGCGGTGCGGCGGCCAGCATCTGCCGGCGGGTCGGAGAGAACGTCATGGCGGGAGCACTCCTTGGGGCTTGGCCCTAAGATCGAGGGAAACCCCCGGGCGACGCCGAGACGCCGCTCCGGGGGCGGCGGCATCAGAAGTGGTAGCGCAGGCCCACGTTCACCGTGGCGCTGGCGTATTTCTCGGTGAGCACCGGGTCGAGCAGCGCTGCTGCGCCAAAGAAACCCTTCATTCCAGAACCCCTTTTCCCGATAAAAAGCCCTTGAGGGCCATTCATTACTTCCATCGATTTCCGGATTTCGAAGAGGACGCTGCCGTTCACGACCGAAACGATCGCGAGAAAGCACCTTCTCCGAAAGAAGATTTGGAAAAATCGACGCACGTTGCTTCGACAACTGAAGCAACCGCGTGAACGAGAATTTCTTCGTCTCTGCAGTTGAACTTATCGAGCGCGGCGCTACGACATCGTTTCGGCCGATCGGGGAAGCGCTACAGATGAAGGAATTCGATCGCTCGTGGAATGTTCGCCTGTCTCAGGCGAAGTCCGAGGAATCGCCTGCGTCCTTCCAAGATAGGCGCAGGAAAGTCGGTCGTTACACTTGAAATAAAGGAAAAAAATTTCCATCAGGCATTCGCCAAATACCAGCGTTTCTCAACCAACAGCCGAGCTGACGTCTTCCTCGTTCATCACAAACATTTGAAAATGTGCAGAACGCATGGCTGATATGCAAAATGTCAAAGCTTGATTCCCTCCGCGAAGTGATGATGTTCACGCGCGTATCGCGGCGGCGAATGCTTCCGTGTCTTTCATGGTCGCTGGGTCGGAGGCTTCCCCCCGGCGCCGGACGCAATTTGTGTCGAAATGGCACCCCGCTCGACGCGCCCAAGCGTCGGTTGGCTCTCCCACCTCCGACGCGGCTCCTTCAGACCATGAGCAAATTCGCGCCAATATCTTCCGTGGGTAGCATGATTTTCGACGGCAGCAGCGTCAGCACCGAGGCTGGCAGGAATGCGCGCATACTGGTCGTCGACGACGATCCGACAATGCGCCAGATGGTCGTGAACTATCTGGAGGAGCAGGACATCCGTGCGGTCGGCGCCGCCGGGCGGCAGGAAATGGTGCGCCAGATCGCGGGCTACGAGCCGAGCCTCGTCATCCTCGACCTCCGGCTGGGCCAGGACGACGGCCTGGACCTCCTGCGCGAGATCCGGTCGCGCTCGGACGTGCCCGTCATCATCACGACGGGCTATCGGCGCGACGAGATCGACCGGGTCGTAGGGCTGGAACTGGGCGCCGACGACTATGTGACGAAACCGTTCGGCCTGCGCGAGCTCCTGGCGCGCATTCGCGCCGTGCTCCGTCGCCACGAGGCCGGCGGCGTGACGCAGCAGCGGGGGCCCGAGCGCGGCAAGTACCGGTTCGGCGGCTGGCTGCTCGATCGCCGCCTGCGCCGGCTGTCCGCGCCCGACGGCGTGCCTGTCCCGCTCACCAAGGGTGAATACGCGCTCTTGACCGCTTTCCTCGACGCGCCGCAGCGGCCGCTGTCGCGCGAGCAGCTGCTGCAGGCGACGCGCGTGCACGAGGATGTGTTCGACCGCAGCATCGACGTGCAGATCCTCCGCCTGCGCCGCAAGCTCGAGAATGACCCGAGCGCGCCCCGGATCATCCAGACCGAGCGCGGCGTCGGCTACATCTTCGCGCTGCCCGTCGAGATCGTGTGACCCGAAATCGGATGACGGCCCGCGGCAACGCGGGTGTCGTTGGCCGTTTTGTTACGACCGTAACCGCTTTCCGCCGGCAAGCGACAATCCGGTAACGATGCCATGGCGAAGTTGCCGCGCAGCCTTGTCGTCGCAGCCTTCTCGCCCGGGCGGCCAGGCCACGCATCCGGAGACCCGACCGCGGATATCGGCTGAAACCCTGATTATGCCTTTTATTAGAATGCCGCGGCGACGGTGGACCCGCCTCTCGCTCCTGCTGATCGTCATGGCGGGCGTTCCGGTTGGCGCGCTGCTGGGAGGTGTGCGGACGGCGAAGGCGGTCGACGCCAACGCCCAGAACGAGCCGATCTCGCCGTTGCCGCAGCCGCCCGCGGCCGATCCTCGGAAGGTCGCGCTGGGCGAGCGCCTGTTCGCCGACCCGCGGCTGTCGCATGACGGCTCCCGCTCCTGCGCCTCGTGCCATGACCCGCACACCAACGGCGCCGACGCCGGCCGGACCGACCTGGCGCCGGACGGCACGCCGCTCGCTTTCAACACGAGCACGGTCTTCAATTCGGCGCTCAGCTTCCGGTTGGGCTGGGAGGGCCGGTTCCGGTCGCTGGAGGATCAGGCGGAATTCTCGCTCAACGCGACGACCCTGATGGCGACCAGCGTCGATGAAGTGCTGGGCAGGCTGCGAGCCGACCCGGACACGGCCCATCAGTTTGCCGAGGCCTATGGGCACGGGCCAGACCGGTCGAGCCTGCTCGACGCGATCGCGACCTATGAACGCTCGCTCATCACCCCCGGCAGCCGCTTCGACCGCTGGCTCATGGGTGACGAGACGGCGCTCTCGCCGCAGGAAATGAACGGCTACCACCTCTTCAAGTCGCTCGGCTGCATCTCGTGCCATCAGGGGGTCAACGTCGGCGGCAATCTCTATGAACGGCACGGCATCTTCCATCCGCTGGCCTCGCCAAAGCCGGAGATCCTGCGCGTGCCGAGCCTCAGGAACATCGCGACCACGCCGCCCTATTTCCATGACGGCAGCGCGCCTACGCTCGGCGACGCGGTGCGGCAGATGGGTTTCGCCCAGCTCAACCAGGTCCTGTCGAACGACCAGGTGCAGGATATCGTCGCGTTTCTCGGAACGCTGACCGGCAACTATCGCGGCCGGCCCGTCACCGCCCCGACCGTCACCAGCCCGACCGTCACCACACCGACCGTCACCGCACCGGCGCCGCCGTGAGACTGATGCAGATCGCGGGGGCGCTTGCCCTGCTGTTCCTGGTGCTGACCTGGATCGCGCTCCGGTCGATCGACGCCGGCGACAGGTCGCTCGACCGCATCCTCGTTGCCCTCGACCGGTTCGCGATGCTGGAGGCGGCGATAGATCGCGACGCGCTGTCGGCGCGTGCCGGCATGCTGCGCAACTACGACACGATGGCGCGCGCAGGCCGGGCGCTCGGCGACGTGACGGATCAGTTGAGGGCGATGACCGTGGACGTTCCGGACGAGGCCGACGTCGTGGCTCGCCTCGCCGGTCTTGTCGACCAGCATTCGGGGTTCGCCGAGCAGTTCAAGAGCAACAACGCGCTGCTGCAGAATTCACTCGCCTATTTCCGGCTGTTCAGCGGGCAGCTCGGCAAGTCCGACGACCCGGCGACCGTCGCGGCGGTGACAGCGCTCGATGCCGCCATGTTGCAGCTGACGCTCGACACTTCGGACGAGACCGCGCAGGCGGTGGCCGATCGCCTGGAACGGCTGGCGGCCCTGCCGCCCGATCCCAATCCGGCCGACGCGCGGCTGGGCCTCATTGCGCACGGCACGCTGCTTCAGGCCCTGCTGCCCCGGACGGACGAGGTGCTGCAGGCGCTGCACGCCCTGCCGATCAAGGACGAGCGCGACCGGCTGCGCACGCTCGTGCTAGCCCGGCGCGACGCGCTGAGCGAGCAGGCGCAGCAGCTCCGGCTGGTGCTGTACGGCTTCGCGCTGATCCTGCTCGGCTTCCTGGCACACCTCGCGCGCGTCCTGCGCCTCAGGGCGCGCGCGCTCCGGGAGCGGGCCGCCTTCGACCATCTTGTCGCCAGCGTGTCGATGCGCTTCCTCAGCGTGCCGCTGCATCTGTGCGACGCGGAGATCGAGCAGGCATTGGGCGAGTTTGCCGCGGCCTTCGCCGCTGACCGCGCCTATCTCCTGCAGGTCGGCAAGTCGACCCGCTTGCATCTGTGGCGCCGAAACGACGCACCCCTGCCGCCCGCCGGCTGGCCGGACCAGGTGCCGGCCCTTTGCGCGGCCCTCGGCGTCGCCGACATGGGCTTCGTCCATGTCGCACGCATCGGCCGGCTGCCCGCCAGTCCGCAGCGCGACACGCTCGCCGCCGCCGGGCTCGCCGGCTGGCTCTGCATGACGGCGAACGACCGCCGCGGCACGCGCCGCTTCCTGGGATTCGACGCGCTCGGCCCCGGACGGCTCACCGAGACAGCCGACGTCGGCTTTGCGCGCGTGGCACTCGACGTGCTGGCCAATGCCGTGACGCGCCAAGGGCTCGAAGAGGAACGCGCACGGCTCGCGACGCGCCTGCAGCAGGCCCGGCGCATGGAGACGGTCGGCGCGTTCACGAGCGGCATCGCGCATAATTTCAACAACCTGATCGGCGCCATCCTCGGCTATTCGGAAATGGTCGAGACCGACGTCGCCTTCGGTGGCCGCATCGCCCGGAACCTCAGGGAAATCCGCACCGCCGGCGAGCGGGCGCGCGAACTCGTGAGCCAGATCCTCGCCTTCGGCCGGCCTCGCCACGGCGAGCAGGTAGCCGTGCGGGTCGATGCGCTCATCGCCGAAGCCGCGTCGCTGCTGCGGGCGTCCCTACCGCCGACAGTCGAGCTGGTCGTGCCGAACGAGACGATACCGGCCATCGTCATGGGCGAGGGTGCCCAGTTACAGCAGGTGGTGCTCAATCTCTGCAATAACGCGGCGCAGGCGCTCACGTCCGCCGGCCGCATCGGGATCGCCGTCGACCTGCACGAGGTCGCGGACAAACGCGTGCTCGGCCACGGCACGCTCACCGCCGGCCCCTATGTGCGCATCGCGGTGAGCGACACCGGTCGCGGCATGAGTCCCGAAGTGCTGGCCCGGATCTTCGAGCCGTTCTTCACGACGCGGCGCGCCGGCCATGGCCTGGGCCTCGCGACCGTGCGCGAGATCGTGCTTGAGCACGGTGGCGGGCTCGAGGTCGAGAGCCACCCCGGACACGGCAGCCGCTTCGACGTCTGGCTGCCGCAGGCCAGCGCCGCCGTCGCGGCGGAGAATGTCCCGCCCGCGCCGGCGCTCGATCGGCTGAAGACCATCCTGCTGATCGACGAGGATCGGGGGCGTCTGGAACGGCACGAGGAGATCCTGGCCGCGATCGGCTACGAGCCGGTTGGCTTCAGCCGGCCGGCGGATGCACTCACCGCCTGCCGCGACGCGCCCGACCGCTTCGATGCGCTGATCCTGGCCCACACCGGGCCGGCGGCAGAGCTGACGGACTTCTCCAGGTTGCTGCACGCGAGCGCGCCCGACCTGCCGATCCTGCTCGCCACGACCAGCGCCGACGGTGTCGACGCGTCGGCGCTCGCCGGCGCCGGCATTGTGGAAATCGTGAGCCGTCCGCTCGACCCGGCCGGCGTCGCCACCGCACTGCGCCGCTGTCTGGAGCCGAGCGGGAGCCGCGTGTAACGGCCGGGCGAACGCGTCCCGTGCTACAGCGGTAACGCGAACGCCCGCAACCGGCATCGTTCAGTAACGCCGCCCCCGCAGTCTCGGCTCGTCTCCAACGAAGGCGAAGTCGGCGAGGACGGAAATGTTTCAGCGCGGCATCCTGATGGCGCTCACGACGCTCGCGACCGCCGCCCCGGCGGCCAGCACGTCGGCCAACACGCCCGCCGGCACGCAGGGCGTCATCCGCTGGCACGGCGAAGGCGTCCAGATTTACGACTGCAAGAAGTCAGTCGACGGCTATGCCTGGATGCTGAGACAGCCGGACGCGATGCTGACCGACGCCGACGGCCACGTCACGGGCCACCATAGCGTCGGCCCGCGCTGGACCGCGACCGACGGCAGCAGCATCGTCGGGCGAACGATCGAGACCATTCCGTCGCCCGCCGCCGCCATCCCCTGGCTCGTGCTCGAGGCCTCGTCCCACGACGGCCACGGTGCGCTTGACGGCGTCACCTATGTGCTGCGCACCGAGACTGTCGGCGGCGTCGCCCCCGCGGACGGCTGCAGCAAAGCCCGTGAGGGGGCGGTCACGACCGTGCCCTACCAGGCGACCTATTCGTTCCTGCGCCCCGGAAAAACCAATCAGCCCGCCCCCGCTCAGCCCACCCCCACTCAGACCGATCAGGGCGAGAACGGCCGCTGACCCTCCTCCCCGCCTTCATCGACCCGCATCTTCCCGTCGTCCGGAGCTTCCCCATGTCACGGCTCGCATCCACCGCCCCGCTCGGCCTCGGTATCCTGCTGCTCGCAGGCTGCGCCCAACAGGCAACCTCGCAACCGATTCCGGCCGAACCTCGCACCTATGTCTGCAAGCCGACGGAGGGACGCGGCGCTGAGCAGCACGTCACCGTCCGCGCCGACGAAGCCGGCACCGGTGTCCTCCTCAGCATCGGCACGAAGGGCGAAGGGCACACGCTGGCGACCGTCACCGGCTCGAACGGCCAGGTCTATGCCGACGCGGTCTATGCCTGGCGGCCCGACGGCGCTGCGGGCGTGCTGACCGACATCAAGAATATCCGGACCTACAATTGCGCGGGCGACGGGGGACCGGCCAAATGACCGGCGGCCGGTCCCAGCCGCTGCTGCTCCTGCGCTCGCCGCTCGGTGACGACACGCTGCCTATTCAGCAGGGGACGCTCCATGCCATCGGCCTTACGGCACGGGAGGAACTGAGCCGGCCGTTTCGGATCGAGCTCACCGCCGTCTCGACCGTGCGCGCGATCGACCCGACCGAGCTCGTCTATCAGCCAGTCTGCATCACGCTGCGCAAGCGCCCGCATGCCGACCGCTTCTTTCACGGCCTGGTCCGACGCATGGAGGCGGTCGGCCTCGCCCGCCGCGACCGCTGGACCTATCGGCTGGAGATCGTGCCGCGCCTCTGGTTCCTCGAACAGGCGGCGGACTGCCGGATTTTCCAGCAGAAGACCGTCGTCGACATCCTGCAGCAGCTGTTCGCCGAGCACGGCGTGGCGCCGGTCGAGTTCCGCATCTACGGCGCGCAGCCCACGCGGGAATACACGACACAGTTCAACGAGACGGACCTCACCTTCGCGCAGCGGCTGATGCAGGAGGCCGGCTACTTCTATTTCTTCGAGCATTCGGCCTCAGCCCATACGCTCGTCATCACCGACCGCAACCAGTCGTTCAAGCCGACCGACCACCCCGAACATTGGGTGGTCCACGGCGGCAACAACATCGACGTGTTCGACCGCTGGACCGAAGCGCTCGAGACCGCGCACGGCGCGATCCGGCTGCAGGATTACGACCCGACCAAGCCCAGCACGCCGGTCCAGGGGCAGCAGACGACGACCTCGCCCGTGGCCGGTGCCAGCGAGCGCGATGTCTTCAGCTGGCCCGCCATGACGACGGACAACCAGATAGCCGGCGACCGGGCGCGCTTCCGCATCGAAGCCTCGGAGGCCGAGGCGGTGCTGCGCTCAGGCCATGGCTATGACCCGGAATTCTGCCCCGGCCGGCGCTTCACGCTCGCCAAGGACCCGTTCACCGAGGCCGAGGGCATCGATCACGCGATCCACAGCGTCGAGCATAAGGCGGTCGACGACACCTGGATCACCGGCGGCACCGAGCCGGAATACGAGAACAGCTTCACCTGCCTGCTGCAATCCGTGCCCTGGCGCGATCCGCTGTCGATCCCGCGCCCGGCCATGACGGGCATCTTCTCGGCGATCGTGCTGGGCAACCCGGGCGAGGAGATCCACGCCGACCCGATCGGCCGCATCAAAGTCCGGCTGCTGTTCGACCACCGCAAGGAGACCGTCGCCGGCATGGCGATCTGGGCGCGCGTCATGCAGCCCTGGTCGGGCAACACCTGGGGCTGGCAGCACCTGCCGCGCGTCGGCACCGAGGTCGCCGTGTCGTTCATGAACGGCGATCCCGACGCGCCCGTCATCGTCGGCTGCTTCTATCACGAGGAAATGCGCCCGGTTTTCCCGATCCCGGAGCAGCAGACCCGGCAGGGCTTCCGCAGCCGCTCGACGCTCCGCGGCACGACTCAGGAATTCTCCGAACTGTCGTTCGACGACCGCAAGGGGCAGGAACTCGTCTTCCTGCATGCGCAGAAGGATCTCACGACCGAGGTCGAGCACGACCAGAGCCTCACCGTCACCAACAACCGGACCGTACGCATCGGCCAGGACGAGACCGTGACGGTCGGGCAGAACCACAGCCTGACCAGCAGCAGCGGCAACATCACGATCACGGCCACCCTCGGCCAGGTCGAGATCACGGCCCTGACCACCCTGACGCTCCGGGTCGGTCCGACCTCGATCAGCCTGACGCCGGAGGGCGTCAACATCATGACGCCGGGGACGGTCACGACGGAGGCGCTCGAGGTCAACATCATGGCCGCGACCTCCGTCGACATCGAGACGGCGGAATTCATTGCGGTGCCGCCGCCGGACCTGCCGGTCTGACGATGGCCGGCCTCGCCATGACGGATACTCGGCCAACCCGCTCCAAACTGCGCGCGCTGGAGCCGGCGCTGCTCCGCCCGCGCCTGAAGCTGCCGCCCGATCACGCGGCCCTTTACGACGAGGCCGACGGGCCTGGCGCGCTGCTCGACCGGCTCGTCGAACGACGGCTGCTCGTCGAGGCGGCCCGGCTCCTGGCCTATGCGCTGCCGCCCCGGGAGGCGGTCTGGTGGTCCTGCATGTGCGTCGACCATGCCGCCCCGGCCGATCTCCCAGTACCGGAACGCCAGGCGCTCGATGCCGCGGAAGCCTGGGTGCGCCGGCCTGACGCGGAGAACCGGCGCCAGGCCGCCTGGGCCGCGGCCGCCGCCGGCTACCAGGCGCCCGGCGCCTGGGCGGCGCTTGCCGCCTATTGGAGCCGGCCTGAACGGCCCGACGACCTGCGCGGCGGCCGCGGCGTCGAGACCGCCGTCGACCGCACCATCGCCCGCCACACCCCGGCCGAGCGCGCCCCGCTGCTTGCGAGCTTCATCGCCAGCGGACGCGACATCGCCCGCGGCGGCGCCGGCCGCCTGGCGCCCACAGCCGGACAAAGGGCAGCCGGACAGAAGGCGGCCGGACAGAATGGGAGTGCCCCCGAATGACCCTGACCCTCGCCATCCTGCGCTGTCCCGACGGCGTGCCGCCCGAGACACGGCGGCTCTCGGGCGGCAGCTTGAGCATCGGCCGCAGCCCGACGGCCGGCTGGGTGCTGCCGGATCCGGACCGCGTGCTCTCCAAGCAGCATTGCGTCGTGAGCTTCGAGGGCAACGCCTGGCACGTGACCGACACCAGCGCCAACGGCACCTTCGTCAATCACGAACTGGTCCGGCTGCCGCCCGACGAGCCGCGCCAGCTGCGCAGCGGCGATCGTCTGCTGCTCGGCTCGTACGAGATCGAGGCGGCGATCGAGCAGCCGGGGGCCGCACCGTCGCGCGCCGCAGTCGAGGATCGGCTGGTCGGCGATCCCTTCCCATCGATCGACGCCGATTACCTGGGCATCGCCCTGCCGCTCAACGATCGGCCTGCCGACCCGCTTGCCGGGTTCGCCCGGACGACGCCGGACCATGTGTCGGCGCTCGCGCAGAATTTCCGCCCGCCGCGCCCCGTGGTCGAGGTGCTGCCGGCCGACTGGGACCTCGACCTGCCGCCGCCCCCGCCACTCGCGGCCCCAACGCCGGAACCAGCGGCGCTGCCCCCCGAACTGCCGACGCCCGAACCGCCAAAACCTGAACCGCCGAAACCCGAACTCAGGGCGCAACCGGCGATCCAGAGCCTGCCGACCGCCGGCACGCCAGAGGCGCGCGCGTTCGCCGCTTTTGCGGCTGGCGCCGGCATCGAGACGCCGCCGCCGGCCGACCCACTCGAAACCCTCGCGAGCCTGGGCGCCGCGTTCCGCGCCTTCGTCGGCGGGCTGCGCCAGGCCATGATCGCCCGTGCCGCGGTCAAGGGCGAGTTCCGCATCGACCAGACCATGATCCAGGCCGTCGGCAACAATCCGCTGAAATTCTCGGCCGACGACGAAGACGCGATGACCGCCCTGCTGGGCGTCGGCCGGCGCACCGGCATGACCGCCGAACAGGCCGTCGCGGAGGCGATGCGCGACATCCGGCTGCACGAGCTCGCCATGGCCGCGGCGATGCAGCAGGCGGTGCGCGACCTGCTGGCGAGCCTGGAACCGTCGCGGATCGAAGGGCGGGCGCCCGCCGACGCGCTCGATTTCCTGCCCTGGCGCCGCGCCGCCCGGCAGTGGCGCGCCTATCAGGACCTGCACCACACCACCACCCGTGCGCTCGCCGACGATTTCGACACGGTGTTCGGCCTTTCGTTTATGCGCGCTTACGAACGTGCGCTGAGCGAAGTCTCGGCCGACCGGCCGGACGCCGCGGCCGGCGAACGCGACCGCTGAGGGAGACCGACGTGACTTGGACCAACCGGGTCGCCTGGCAGGAAGGCATGTTCCTGCAGGCGCAGCATTTCCAGCAGCAGGACCGCTGGGTCGAGAACCAGGTGCGCAGCAGCTTCGGCGCCCTCCGACCTCACCCCTGGGGCCTGACGCGTTTTGCCGTCGCCCAGGATATGCTGGCGACCGGCCGGGTAGCGCTCGCCGCAGCAGCGGGGCTGTTCGATGACGGCACGCCGTTCTCGACGCCGGACCAGACGCCCCTGCCGCCGCCGCTCGAGGTGCCGCCCACCGCGCGCAACGTGCTGCTCTATCTGGCCGCGCGCATCCGCCGGCCGGGCTCGGCCGAGATCGCCGACGAGGACGACGAGGGCTGCTACTCGGTCCAGGAGTTCGAAGCGTACGACACCCACTCGGGCGCGCCGCAGCCGGTCGAGCTGCTGATCGGGCAATTGCGCCTTACCTATCTGCTCGAGACCGACGACCGCGACGGCTACATGTGCCTGCCGATCGCCCGCATCGTCGAGGTGACGCCGGACCGGCGCGTCGTGCTGGACGAGCGTTGGATCCCGCCGGCGCTGACCTGCGCCGCGATCCCCCAGCTGGCAGCATTGCCGCTCGAGCTCGCGGGCCTGCTCAACCAGCGCGGCGAGGCGCTCGCCGCCCGCATCACCGCAGTCGGCACCAAGAGCAATACGGAGGTGGCCGATTTCCTGCTGCTGCAGACGGTCAACGGCTGGCAGACGCTGCTCGCCCACCTGGCTGCTTCGGGCAACATCCATCCGGAATCGCTCTATCGCGAGCTCGTGCGCATGGCGGGCGAGTTCGCGACTTTTACGGATGCGCAACGCCGGCCCGGCACCTACCCGGCCTATCGGCACGACGACCTGCAGCGGACATTGACACCGGTCATGGCCGACATCCGCCGCTCGCTCTCGGCCGTGCTGGAGCAGACGGCGATCCGCATTCCGCTGCAGGAGCGGCGGCACGGCGTGCGCGTCGGCCCCCTGCAGGACCGCTCGCTGCTCAGCGGCTCGAGCTTCATCCTGGTCGTGGAGGCGGACGTGCCGGCCGAGGTGCTGCGGCGCACCTTCCCCAGCACGGTCAAGATCGGCGCGGTCGAGCATATCCGCGAGCTCGTCAACGTGGCGCTGCCCGGCATCGAGGTCAACGCGCTGCCAGTGGCGCCGCGCCAGATGCCGTTCATCGCCGGCGCCACTTATTTCGAGCTCGACCGCAACAGCCCGCATTGGCAGCACATGCAGACCTCGGGCGGCTTCGCCGTCCATGTCTCGCGGGATTTCCCGAACCTGGTCCTCGACCTGTGGGCCATCCGGGGCTGAGGGGGCCACATGAGCGACAATCCCTTCCTCGAGAACGGCGACGACGACAGCACGATCATCCGTCCGCTGCCGCGCGAGCGCGCCGCACCGCCGCCGCCACCACGACCGCCCGGGCCGACGCCGCTGCGCGCCGTCGCCGAGGCGAACGAAGCGGCGCCGGTTGCGGCGATCGACTTCGAGGCGGTCCCGCCGGTCGGCGCCTCGCCCATCCTCGCGGCGGCGACGCCGCTCCTGGCCTTGCTCGCCCGGCTGCGCAACGTGCTGACCCTGCCCGACGCCGGCGCGCTCCGCGAGCGTGCGGTCGAGGAGATCCGGCGCTTTGAGCAGACCTTGCGCACGCAGGCCGTGCCGCTCGACCTCATCCGTCCCGCCCACTATGCGCTCTGTGCCAGCCTCGACGACGTCGTGCGCAACACGCCCTGGGGCAGCCAGGGTCCCTGGGCGGACACGTCGCTGGTCGCGGCATTCCACGGCGAGGTGCGCAGCGGCGAGCGCTTCTTCGACGTGCTGGCGCAGCTCTGCCGCGAACAGGGCAAGTTCCTGCCGGTCATCGAGCTCATGTATGTCTGCATGTCGCTCGGCATGCAGGGGCGCTATCGCCTGTCGCCGCGCGGGCCGGCCGAGCTCGACCGGGTGCGCGAGGAGACCTATGCGCTGCTCATGCGGCTGCGCCGGCCGGCCGAGCGCGCGCTGTCGATCCATTGGCGCGGCGTCTCTGCACCCTACCGCCCGCTCCGCGCCATACTGCCGGCCTGGGTCGCGGCCATGGGTGCCGTGGGGCTGCTGGCCCTCTTCTACGTGCTGCTGACCTTCCGCTTGAACGACGCGTCGGACCGGCTGTTCGAAGCGACGCTCACGCTGCCGCCCGGCCACTTGCCGGCGATCGCCCGCACGCCGCCGCCGCAGCCGGCGCCGGTCGTGCCCCAGCCGACGCCGGAGCGCGACAAGCTCTCAGGCTTGCTCGCCCCCGAGGTCGCGAGCGGCCTCGTCAGTATCGCCGGCACCGATGCCGTGCCGATCATCCGCATCCAGACGTCGGGCATGTTCCGCTCCGGCAGTGCGGAGATCGAGCCGTCGTTCCTGCCGCTCTTGAAGCGGATCGGCGAAGCGCTCAAGGCCGAGCCGGGACCCGTGTCGGTCATCGGCTACACCGACAACGTGCCGATCCACACGGTCGCCTTCCCGTCGAATTTCCAGCTGTCGACCGCCCGCGCCAAGGCCGCGGCCGGGATCATCGGCGCCGCCATCGATCCGTCGCGGCTCTGGGCCGAGGGCCGGGCCGACGCCGATCCGGTCGCGTCCAACGACACGCCCGCCGGTCGCGAGCGGAACCGCCGGATCGAGCTGATCCTGCGCAGAAGCGGTAATGAATGATGCAAAACGTCTCCAGTCTCCTGGCCTATCTCATCACCCGCTGGACCACGAGCTTCGCCGGCATCGCCATCGCCTGCATGCTGGTCTGGTACCTGGGGCCGCTGGTGCCGGGCTTCGGCCAGCCGCTGACGCGCGCCTTGCTGATCCTGGCGGTCGTGCTCGCCTGGGGCGTCGTCAACGGCGCCATCAGCTGGTTCCGCCGCCGCCGCGAGCGCCGGCTCGCGGCCGGCGTGACCGATGGCGTATCCGGCGGCGCACCCGATGGACGCGACGCCAAGGCCGATGCCGCCGAGGAGGTCGCCCGGCTGCGCCGGCGCATGCAGACGGCGCTCAGGCGGCTGCGCGGCAACCGGCGGCGGCGCGGCTACCTCTACGAGCAGCCCTGGTTCGTCCTGATCGGCCCGCCGGGCGCCGGCAAGACGACCGCGCTCATGAACGCCGGCCTCAATTTCCCGGCGGCGGCAGACGACGGCGATGACCCGTCGGTCGGCGGCGTCGGCGGCACCCGGCTCTGCGACTGGTGGTTCGCCGACGAGGCCGTGCTGATCGACACGGCTGGGCGCTACACGACGCAGGATTCCGACGCGGCGGTCGACCGCGCCGGCTGGGAGGGCTTCCTCGACCTGCTGCGCACGGCCCGGCCGCGCCAGCCGGTGAATGGCGTGCTGGTGATCGTGTCGATCACGGATATCGCGGCGGCCACACTCGAGGAACGCAAGGCACATGCCCGCGCCGTGCGCCGGCGGGTGGTCGAGATCTCCGACCGGCTGCGCCTGCGCGTGCCGGTCTATGTCATGTTCAGCAAGACGGACCGGCTCACCGGCTTCAACGAATATTTCGCCGACCTCGATGCGGAGGCGCGCGCCCAGGTCTGGGGCATGACCTTCCCGCTTGCCCAGGGCGTCGAGAGCTTCGAGGCGGAATTCAAGCTGTTGCTCGACCGGCTCGACCAACGCCTCATCGACCGGCTGCAGGCCGAGCGAGCGCCCGACCGGCGCGCGCTGCTCGCGGGCTTCCCGACCCAGGTCGCCTCGCTCGCTGAGCCGCTCGCCGATTTCCTCCACCACGCGTTCAGCGGCACGAAGCTCGATCCGGCGCCGTTCCTGCGCGGCGTCTACCTGAGCTCGGCCACCCAGGAAGGCACGCCGATCGACCGGCTGACCGGCATGCTCGCGCGCAGCTTCGGCGTCGACCAGAAGCGGACGCCCGCTCTCCGGCCGGTTGCCGGGCGCAGCTATTTCCTGAAGCAGATGGTGAGCGAGATCCTGCTGGGCGAGGCACAGCTCGTCACCACCCGCTCCCGCTGGCGGCGGCGGGCCTGGTGGCTGCGCGTAGGCGGCTATGCCGCGGCCGCCATAGTGCTCGTCGCGGGCGGCATCGCGCTCTACGCGATCCAGTCGCAGAACCGGACCGCGGTCGCCGAGGCCAATGCGGCGCTGGCCGCCTATCGCAACCAGCTCGGCACCGTCAAGCTCGAGCCGGTCGCCGAGGACGACCTGCCCAAAGTCGTCCCGGTCCTGGACGCGGCGGCGGCCCTGCCGCATGGCGAGGGCCTGTGGCTGACCGACGTTCCCGGTCTCTCCCAGCGCGAGAAGCTGTGGAACACGACCCACATGGCCTATCGCGACGCGCTGCAGCGCATCCTGCTGCCGCGCCTCGTCTTCCGGCTCGAGGCGCAGATGCACGAGCGGTTCGGCGATCCCGACTTCCTTTATCAGGCGACACGCGTCTACCTGATGCTGGGCGGCGCCGGGCCGCTCGACCGCGCGCTCGTGCGCAGCTGGGAGACGCTCGACTGGCGCGCCCGCTTTCCCGGCACCTTGAACCAGGCCTTGCGCGACAGCCTCGCCCGCCATCTCGACGCGCTCTTGGCCGAGCCGCTGCCGGCCGTGCCGCTCGACGATGCGCTCGTGAGCGCGGCCCGTGTCGCTTTCAGCCACGTGCCGCTGGCCGACCGGGTCTATAGCCGGGTCAAGTCCGAGGCTACCGGCGAGACCGTGCCCGACTGGGCGCCGGCAGATGCGCTCGGCACGGCGGGGCAGCCGCTGTTCACGCGGCTGTCGGGCAAGCCGCTCACCGACGGCATCCCCGGCTTCTTCACGGCCGACGGCTATCGCAAGATCCTGCTGGGCCATCTGGCCGCGAGCGCGCGCAGCGTCGCCGACGAGAGCTGGGTGCTGGGCCGCAAGGACGAGATCGCGCCGCAGGGGCCAGCGGTCGACGGGCTCGAGCAGGCGGTGATCGCCCTCTATGTTGCGGAATTCGAGAAGCAATGGGACGGGCTGCTCGACGACATCGCCCTGGCGCCGTTCGGCAATCGCGATTCGACGGTGCAGCGGCTTTACCTCTTGTCCTCGCCGCAATCGCCGATGCGCGACCTGCTGGTCGCCGTCGCCCGCGAGCTCACGCTTGCCGCTCCGCCGCCCGCCGCCGACACCAAGCCGCAATCAAGCGGTCCGCTCGCCGCGGTGGTGGCACCGGCCGCGGCCGCCGACCCGCACTCCGATCCGCACTCCGGCCCGACGGCAGGGAGTGCCATCGAGCAGCATTACGCGAGCCTGCGCACGCTCGTCGGCGATGGTCAGGACGCGGCACCGCTCGGCGGCGTGCTGCGTCTCATCAGCCGGTTTCAGACCGACCTCGCCCAATCCGGCCAGGCGGGCGCCGCCGCGGCGGCGCAGGGCGGCGGCTCGCTCCAGCTCCTGAGCGCCGAGGCCCAGCGCCAGCCGAAACCGATGGCGCGCTGGCTGCAGCAGATCGTCGACGGCGGGCGTGGCGCGCTCACGGGCACCGCCCAGGCCGCCGCAGCGGCGGCTTTCACCGCCAACGCCGGGCCGGCACAGTTCTGCCAGTCCGTCGTCACCGGCCGTTACCCGTTCGACCCGACCGCCGCCAACGAGGCGCCGATCGACGATTTCGCCCGGCTGTTCGCCCCGGGCGGCCTGCTCGACGCCTTCTTCCAGGCGCAGATCCGGCCCTATGTCGACATGAGCGGCAGCACCTGGAAGCCACAGCCGGCGGGCGGCGTGGCGCCGCCGGTCGACGCAGCCTCGATCGCCCGGTTCCAGCGCGCGGCCGCGATCCGCGACGCGTTCTTCCCGAACGGCGGCACGGAGCCGCAGCTGCGCTTCACGCTGGCGCCGCTGTCGCTCGATCCCGGCGCCACCCGCGCCGTGGTCACGCTTGGCAACACCATGATTCCGAACACGGGACATGAAGGACCCGCCACATCGCTCGCCTGGCCCGGCAGCGACGGCATGACGACGGCCGGCCTCGCCTTTGAGCCCGCCGCGGGCACGCCCTTCGCCGCGGACGGCAGCTGGGCGCTGTTCCGCCTGCTCGACCGCGCCAAGGTGACGCCGGGCGCGGCGCCGGAAGCCTTCCGGCTCGACTTCCGCATGGGCGAGCACCAGGCGAGCTTCACGCTCAAGGCCGGTTCCGCGCGCAACCCGATTGGCCGCAACCTGCTGGAGGGCTTCCGGTGCCCGACGGTTCGATGACCCCGTCGATCCGGGCCTGGTCCGCGACCCATCCGGGCGCCGTCAGGACACAGAACCAGGACGCCTGCCTCTGCCGGCCGGAGATCGGCCTGTTCGCCGTCGCCGACGGCGTCGGTGGCCACAACGGCGGCGAGATTGCGGCCGCCCGGGTGATGGAGATGCTGAGCCTGATCCCCGACGGGCTGGCACCGGCGGCACGGCTGGCGGCGGTCCGGGCCGGGCTGCAGGACACCCATCGAGCACTCCTGGACATGGCGCGGCAGCCGGGCTCGCACATTGCACCCGCGACGACGATCGTTGCCTTGCTGTTGGACGGCGACCATTTCGCCTGCCTCTGGGCCGGTGATTCCCGCGCCTATCTGCTGCGCGACGGCGTGCTGCACCGGCTGACGACCGACCATAGCGTCGTCCAGAGCCTGGTGAGCGCCGGCGCCTTGACCGAGGCCGAGGCGGAGCAGGATCCGCGCCAGAACGTCATCACCCGCGCCGTCGGCGCCGGGCCGGAGGCACTCTCCATCGCGAAATCGATCGGCGAGGTGCAGCCCGACGACCGGTTCCTGCTGTGCAGCGACGGGCTCTACAAGACGCTCGAGGTCGAGGAGATCGCGCGCACCGCGATGGGCGACGCGGCCGACGTGGCGCAGCAGCTCATCACCCGGGCTCTGGCGCAGACCGCACGGGACAACGTCACCGTCGTGGTCGCCGCCCCACAGGCCGCCTACCGCTGAGCCGTCGCAACCCCGCCTTTGGTGGACGCCGCATGGCGTGCTCATACTGGCCGCACAGCTGGCGTGAGGCCCTGGGAGAGATCGCGCCGGCACGCGCCCCATCGAACTGTACACCGCTTATGCGGGAGCATAAATTTGTGTCGGATCGCCAAACGGGAAGGATGGGTCAGCAGATGCGCAGGCTTCGCCATAGCACTGGTGGCAAAACCTTCCTGGACGTCCGCCCTGTTGCCGCCATCCCCTCCGCCGCCCTCGGTTCTCATGCCACCGGCCTCAACACCACAGGCCTGAGCACCACCAGCTTTCACTCCACCAGCCCGCAAGCCGCGGGCCCTGGTTCCACTCGCTCGTTCTCCGCTGGCGACGTCACCCCTGGACCGTCCGCCGCGAGCCCGCTTCACCTTCTGCCTCGGTCAACAGGGCAGGCGCCGCCCGCCACGGATGCTGCCGATTCTCCTGCCGCTCAGCCCACCAAGCAGCTAAGCACCAAGGTCAGAAGAAGGGGCTATGTGACGACGCTCTCCTCGATCCTGAACAAGTCGCCGGAGGAAATCGAGGATACGATCGGCTATGGACGTGGGGCACTGAAGAAGGGCTATACGCTCTACCGCCTGGTCTCGCCCGTAGCACTGCCGCATTTCAAATGGCGAGGGGTGACACGAGACTCCGCAGGATTCACCTTCGACGCGCAGAGTGGCGAATTTGTCCTGTGCGAGTTCCTGCTGCGGGAGGAATTTGCCAAGAAATATAATTACGACGATGCGAAAATAGATGGCGCAATCAAACGATTCATGATTGGCCAGGCCTGGCGGGTGAACGTAAGAGACGGCGGTGATCTTATCGTGAAGATCGTTCCGAACGATCAGGTGACGGATTTCCCGCCGGGTGGCGACGCGCCACAATGGGAACTCACCGCGTTCCTGGAATTCGAAGCGATGGCGAGCATCTCGGGCGGCCAGTACCTGATCTGGCGCCAAGAGTGGTCTCGGCTGGGCGTGTGACGCCGCGTCGCCACCCGATATGACAGAACGAGGCGATGCTGGCCGGCCGCCTCGTCCCCTCGACCTTCAAATCAGCGTGAGCTTGTCGCCGAGTGCCATCCAGCCGGCCGGCTCCTTGATGAGCGCCTCGATCTCATAGGCGCCGAGGAAGCGCGTGAAGCCGCGCCGGGTGAAGATCTCCCAGAAGATCTTCGAGGCCGGGCCGGCGTTGGCGCCGCGCGGCTCGACGGGCGGTGGATCGGGCATGCGCCGATTGGGCTCGAGCGGCGGCAAGGGACGGCTGAAATTCGGCACGGGCGGCAGAGGCCGCGCGGCGGCGACGGGCGGAACCGGCAGCGGGCGCACGCCCGGCGGCACGGGCAACGGCCGGGACCCGCCCGGCGGAACCGGCAGCGGTCGGCCGCCCGCAGTGGGTAGGGGCGGCAGCGGGCGGCTGAAATTCGGCACCGGCTGGGGCGCCGGAGCGTTCGCCGTGTCGCCATCGGTCCGGTAGCCCTGCTCATTGTAGGCGATCCAGTGGATCTGCGCCGCGGCCGCGTAGCAGGCGCCGAGCAGCGACAGGTTCTTGATGCCGGCCTTCATCAGCGCCGCGATGATCGAGGACGGCAGGCTGGCCGCCGGCACGAACACGCCGGCGAGCTGTGTGCCGCGTACGCCGAGCTTGGCACCCTTGAGCGTCGCGATCAGCTTGCACCAGCCGGCAACGGTTTGCGCATTGCGATATTCGTAGGCGATCGCGGCAAGGCCCAGCATGTGGGCGCCGGTGAGCGCCGTCGCCTGGCCATGGAGCACGGCACCCGGCACGTTGACCGGCGGACCCGCCAGGCTCGCGAGCTCGCCCAGGAGCTGCACGGCGCTGGCACCCACCTTCTTCCAGCGCCGGTTGGTGAGGTAGCGCTGGGTGACCGGACTCTCGGTCTCCTTTTCGACCCCGAACGCGGTGAAATAGGGGTTGGCCTTCTTGGCCAGGCCCTTGAGCGCTTCGGCGCCGCGGCTGTCCTTGCCCTTGAGGCCGTCGACGATCATCTGCAGGCCATATCCGCCCGCCTTGAACGGGTTATGGTGGGCATGGCCCTGGCTGACGGCTTCGGTGGCCGAGGTTGCCGGCACCTCCTGCTCGATGACGGCGAGCATCAGGGCCAGGCCCTGGAGCGCCATATTCTCGGTGTCGAAGCTTGTGAGGCCGGCGGCCTTGAGCGCCTCTTCGCGCTTCGCCGCCGTCATGTAGGAATTGGACATCGCCGTTCGACCTTTCTCGGGGAAGCGGTCGACGAGGCGAGCGTCGTCCGCGGACGCCTGTGCTGGCTGACGCCCATGCTGGCTTCGGTCTTGCGAGATAAAAGCGGTCGGACCGGGCCCTCGCGACGGGAGGGTCCGGCCCGGTCCGGTCATGGCTACGAGGTCTGGGCGGTCGACAGGTCGTAGATCACATGGTCCGGATCGCCCTGGGTCCCGTCCGGCTTCATCTGATTGGTCGTGTACTGGATCTTGGTGAAGTTGAGCGACAGGGTCTCCATCGGCCGCTCGCCGCTCGACGAGTGGGAATAGCCGCTGATGATCGTGTTGGTCAGCGTGATCGTCAGATAGATTTCCTGCGAGTCCTTGAAGGTACGCGTAAAATCGATCTGCACCTGCTTGCCGTGGCCCGACAGCGCCTCCTGCATCAGCTTGCCGCTCGCGACGTCGTTCTCCTTGGTGACGACGATCTCGCTGATCGTCGGCGCCGTGGATTCGCGTTCGGCCGACGAACCGACCGTGCTCGAGATGCCGCGCCCGACGCCCCATTGGCACGAGTTGAGCTCGATCCAGGTCGTGTGCTTCGTCTCCGTGACGTCGCCCTGGATGCCGTCGAACTGCATATAGATGGCCATTGCTACTCTCCGTTCTCCGTTAGTGAAGGGTGCACCGCAAGCCGCCTTCGCTGGCTTCGATGACGACCCGCTGCACCGCCGAGCCTTCGGCCATGCGGGACAGGACTTGCGCCGACAGCGGCGGCAGCAGCGCGCGCGTCAGCAGCGCCTCGATGCCACGGGCGCCGACGCTGCCGTCGATCGCCTGCGCGCCGATGAAATCGATCACGTCGGCGCCGTACTCGACCGTGGCGCCGAAGCTCTCGCGCACCCGCCGCGCGATGCGCTCGACCTGCAGCGTTGCGATCTGCCGCAGCGTTTCGGGGGCGAGCGGCAGGTACGGCACGACGGTCAGGCGGCCGAGGAACGCCGGTTTGAAGGTCTTGGTGAGCTCCGGGCGCAGCGTCTCGGTGAGCGCCGCCGCCGGCGGCGCAGTGTCGCGGTCGGCGAAAAGCGAGGCGATGAGGTCGGTGCCGGCGTTGGACGTAAGGATGATGACGGTGTTGCGGAAATCGATATCCCGCCCCTCGCCGTCCTTCATGGTGCCCTTGTCGAACACCTGGAAGAACACGTCCTGCACACCCGGGTGCGCCTTCTCGATCTCGTCGAGCAGGATCACCGAATAGGGGCGCCGGCGCACGGCCTCGGTCAGCACGCCGCCTTCGCCATAGCCGACGTAGCCCGGCGGGCTGCCCATCAGCAGGCTGACTTTGTGCTCTTCCTTGAACTCGCTCATATTGATGGTGGTGAGGTTCGCCTCGCCGCCGTAGAGCAGCTCGGCCAGCGCCAGCGCGGTCTCGGTCTTGCCGACGCCGGAAGTGCCGACCATCAGGAAGACGCCGACCGGCTTCCTCGGATCCGTGAGCCCGGCGCGCGAGGTGCGGATCGCCTCCGCCACCGCGGCCAGCGCATGGTCCTGGCCGACGACCCGGCGGCCGAGTGCGGCCTCGAGCGTCAGCACGGTCTCGATCTCGTCCGCCTGCATCCGGCCGGCCGGGATGCCGGTCCAGCCTTCGACGATCTCGGCCACGGCCTGCGCGTCGACGACCGGGAAGACGAGCGGCCGCGTGCCCTGGAGCGCCTTGAGCGCGGCGCTCGCGGCCGCAAGTTCGGCCTGCAGCGGCGCCGGATCCTCGGCCGCCTCGACCCGC
Organism: Aliidongia dinghuensis; assembly: GCF_014643535.1. Taxonomy (NCBI): domain Bacteria; kingdom Pseudomonadati; phylum Pseudomonadota; class Alphaproteobacteria; order Rhodospirillales; family Dongiaceae; genus Aliidongia; species Aliidongia dinghuensis. The sequence continues at coordinate 52,815 of NZ_BMJQ01000013.1, forward strand.
CGGCGCAGCTCGTGCACCGTCGCGACCAGCTCGCCCTCCTCCGCCCAGCGCGCCTCGAGCGTGCTGAGCTCCGCATCGAGCGTAGCCCGCTCGTCGTCGAGCGCCTGCCGCCGGGCGGTGTGGTCGATGCCCGACAGGATCTCGCGGTCGAGCAGACGGGTTGCGACATCGATCAGGCCGATGCGGCGGCGCCGATCCTCGATCGCGGCCGGGGTCGTCGCCTGGCTCATCGCGACGCGGGCGCATGCCGTGTCGATCAGGCTCACCGCCTTGTCCGGCAACTGGCGGCTCGGGATGTAGCGGGACGACAGCCGGACGCTCGCCTCGACCGCCTCGTCGAGGATGCGCACGCCGTGATGGGCCTCGAGTGTCGGCAGCAGGCCGCGCACCATGTCGGCGGCCGTTGGTTGCGACGGCTCCTCGACCTTGACGACCTGGAAGCGGCGGGTCAGCGCCGCATCCTTCTCGAAATATTTCTTGTATTCGGCCCAGGTCGTGGCGGCGACCAGCCGCAGCGCGCCGCGGGCCAACGCTGGTTTCAGCAGGTTGGCCGCGTCGCCCTGCCCCGCCGTGTTGCCGGCGCCGATCAGCATATGCGCCTCGTCGACGAACAGGATGACCGGGTGCGGGCTCGCCTGGCATTCGTCGATGACCTGGCGCAGGCGGTTCTCGAACTCGCCCTTGATCCCGGCGCCGGCCTGCAGCAGGCCGAGGTCCAGGGTGCGGAGCGCCACCTTGGCGAGCGGCGCCGGCACATCGCCGGTGGCGATGCGCAGGGCCAAGCCCTCGACGACGGCCGTCTTGCCAACGCCGGCCTCGCCGGTCAGGATCGGGTTGTTCTGGCGCCGCCGGATCAGGATATCGACGATCTGGCGGATCTCGTCGTTGCGCCCGAGGATCGGGTCGATCTTGCCGGCGCGCGCCTCGGCAGTGAGATCGATCGTATAGCGCTCGAGCGCGCCGCCGCCGCCCGGCGCCGCGACCGGCCCCGGCCCCGAGGCCTGGACCGGCGCGGCCGGTTCCTCGGCACTGCCGGCAACGATCGTCAGGAACGCGTTTCGGAGCGTATCGGGAATGATGCGGCGCAACTGCGGCGCCACGCTGCGCAGGCGCTCGCCCACCGACGATTCCGCCAGCATGGCCCATAAGAGATGGCCCGAGCGGACGGCCGGCGCCTTGAACTCGATCGAGGCGAAGAGCCACGCCTCCTTCGCGACGCCGACCAGCTCCGGCGACAGGCTCGGCGCCCGGCCGTTGCCGGTGGTCATCCGGTCGAGCGCCGCATTGAGCTCGGCCTCGAGACGCCCCGGCTGGACGTCGAAATGGTCGAGGATCCGCCTGAGGTCGCCATCGGGCTGGCCGATCAGCTGCAACAGCCAATGCTCCAACTCGACGTTGTAGTGGGTGCGCGACAGCGTGTGGCCGGCCGACGCTTCCAGCGCGCGGCGACAAGACTGGTCCAGCCGCTCGACGAGCAGTTTCAGATCAACGCTCGGCATCCGCCTTCTCCGTTCGCGTTGGGTCGCATTCGATGATGCGGCGACGGTATCGGCGAGTTTCGAGATCGTCTACAGAAGGTGAGTTACCATCGTAATCTAACTCACTAACACTGAAATCATCCTGTAGCAGTGCCCTATATATTAATGCATTCGTCGCTGATAAGCCACGGCGAATACCATTTTATATTATGGGACTGACGGCATGACGGATGAGAGAACGCTTCCATCGCCGGAAGAACTGTTGATCAATTTAAGTGAAGAGACGCCAACCGGGCGAGATCTTCGACTGGATGTGACGCCGCAGTCACTGTATTTCCGGCTGCGCGACGCCCGATCGGAGGGTCGCGCCCAGGAGCGGATCGCCGACAACGACCCGACGGCGACCGACGACGGTTTCCGTCACTGGACGGCGGTGCGCGAGCTCGCGATCGCGGCACTCGCGGCGGAAACGAAGGACCTGGAGATCGCCGCCTGGTTGACCGAGAGCCTGGTGCGCTGCGACGGGCTTGCCGGCCTCGTCGTCGGTGCGGAGCTCCTGCGCGGCCTGGTCGAGCGGTTCTGGGAGCGCAATCTGTTCCCGCCGCCGGACGAAGATGGCCTCGAGGGCCGCCTGGCGCCGATCGCCGGGCTCGACGGCGAAGGCGGCAATGGCGCGCTGCTGCAGCCGTTGCGCAAGCTCGTCATGTTCGAGCGCGGCGACGGCACGCCGGTCAGCTTCTGGCAGTTCGAGCAGTCGGAGGACGTGGCGGCGCTCGCCGACACGGCGCGCAAGAACCAGCGGCTCGCCGCCGGCGTGCCGCCGTTCGCCGAACTCGAGGCTGAGGCACGCGGCGCCGGCCGGCCGATGCTGGCCGCCATGGTCGCCGATGCGGCCCATGCGATCGCCGCCTGGCGCGCGCTGAAGACGGCGCTCGACGCCGCCGCCGGGCGCGACGCGCCGGCGCTCGGCCGCGTCCTCGACCTGCTGAACAAGCTGCACCGGGTCGCCGCCCGCTATGCCGGCCTGCCGGCGGCCGCCGTCGAGGCGACGGCGGTCGAGGCGATCCAGGCCGCGGATGTACCGGTCGTCCATGTCCAAGCCGCCGAGGCGCAGCCGGACCGAGAGGCGCTGCTCGCCGAGCTCAGCCGCATCGCGGCGCTCTTCCGCAAGACCGAGCCCAATTCGCCGATCAGCTACACGCTCGAGGAAGCGATCCGGCGCGCCCGGCTCACCCTGCCCGAACTCTTGAAGGAAATGATGCCCGACGCAGCCCCGCGCGCAGCCCTGCTGGTCGGCCTCGGCATCAACGCCACGCTCGAATAGCCCGTTCCCTCCACCCGACAAGCCCCCCACCCGACAAGCCAAGCATCGAATGAGGAATGACGACGATGAGCAACAGTATCCATGAAAAGCTGAGCCGGGTGCGCCGTCCGCGCGTCCATATCACCTACGAGGTGGAGACCGAAGGCGCGCAGATCGTCCGCGAGCTGCCGTTCGTCGTCGGCGTCATGGGCGACTTCTCCGGCGATCCCCGGACGCCGCTGCGCCCGCTTGCCGAGCGCAAGTTCATCCAGATCGACATGGACAGCTTCGACGAGGTGATGAAGCGCCTGAGCCCGGGCCTGCAGCTTCGGGTCGAGGACAAGCTCACCGGCGACGGTGGCACCATTCCGGTCGAGCTGCGCTTCGACAGCATCGAGGATTTCGAGCCGGCGCGCGTGCTGAACCAGATCCCGGCGCTGAAGGCCCTGCTCGAGACGCGCAACCGCCTGCGCGACCTGCTGAGCAAGGCCGACCGCTCCGAGGAGCTCGAGACCCTGCTCGAGACCGTCCTCAAGAACCCCACCGAAATGAACCGGCTGTCCGACGAGCTCGGCCTGCCCAAGGAGGCCTGAGCCATGTCCGATACCGCATCGAACGCCCAGCAGGCCGTCACCGCGACCGAGACCGAAGCGGCAAGCTTGCTCGACCAGGTCGTCACCGCGACGAAGCAGACCGAGCCGGACCGGGCGCATGAGCTCGTGCGCACCCTCGTCGAGCAGGCGAACCGCGGCACGGTGAAGTTCGATCGCAACCTGCCGCGCACCATCGAGCGGGCGATAGCACTGCTCGACCAGACGCTCTCGGCCCAGCTGAACGAGGTCATCCACGATCCGAAGTTCCTGAAGCTCGAAGGCAGCTGGCGCGGCCTGCACTATCTCGTGACCAACAGCAACACGAGCTCGAACCTCAAGATCCGCCTGATGAACGTGAGCAAGCGCGAGCTCAACCGCGACCTCACCCGCGCGGTCGAGTTCGACCAGAGCCAGCTGTTCAAGAAGATCTACGAGAACGAGTTCGGCACGCCGGGCGGCGAGCCCTACGGCGCGCTGATCGGCGACTATGAGTGGACGAACCACCCGGACGACGTCGAGACGCTGCGGCTCGTCTCGAACGTCAGCGCCGCGGCCTTCGCGCCATTCATCTCGGCCGCCGGCGCGGAGATGATGGGGTTCGAGCAATGGACGGAACTGACCCGCCCGCGCGACCTCGCCAAGATCTTCGACACCATCGAATATGCCAAGTGGCGCGGCTTCCGCGACAGCGAGGACAGCCGCTTCGTCTCGCTCGTCATGCCGCGCGTCGTGGCGCGTGTGCCGTACGGCGCCCGCACCAAGCCGATCGACGAGTTTGCCTACGAGGAATCGCCGATCGCTGCGGACGGCGCACCGCTGCCGATGCACCACGAGCAGTATTGCTGGATGAACGCGGCCTTCGTCATGGGCACGCGGCTGACCGAAGCCTTCTCGCGCTACGGCTTCTGCACCGCGATCCGGGGTGCCGAGGGCGGCGGCCGGGTCGAGAACCTGCCGCAGCACGTCTTCCAGTCGGACGACGGCGACTTGGATGCGAAATGCCCGACCGAGATCGGCATCACCGACCGGCGCGAATATGAGCTCTCCAACCTCGGCTTCCTGCCGCTCTGCCACTACAAGAACCAGGATTATGCCGTGTTCTTCGGCGCGCAGACGGTGCAGAAGTCCAAGGAGTACGACCGGGCGGATGCGACCGCGAACGCCCGCATCTCGGCCCGCCTGCCCTACATCATGGCGACCAGCCGCTTCGCCCATTACCTGAAGGTCATGGCGCGGGACAAGATCGGCAGCTTCATGGAGGCCGAGGACTGCGAGGTCTGGCTCAATCGCTGGATCAAAAACTACGTCAACACCAACGAGCAGGCGGGGGCCGAGAGCAAGGCCAAGTTCCCGCTGCGCGAAGCCCGTGTCGAGGTGCACGCCATCCCGGGCCGGCCCGGCGCCTACAGCGCTGTCGCCTATCTTCGGCCCTGGCTGCAGATGGAGGAGCTCACGACTAGCCTGCGCATGGTCGCGCGCATCCCGGAAAGAACCTGAACCATGCTCTCGACCGCAACCGGGTCGCCGCCGCGGGAGGCGGCGGCCGGCTCGCTGCGGCACGCGATCCTGTCCGGGCATTTCGCCCGGGCCGGGTCCGAGGACGCGGCTGAAGACCTGCTGTCGCTCCTGACGGAGGAGCGCGGGGCGCTCGCCCTCTGGCTCGGCGTCGACCAGGCGCAGGCGCTCGGCCATGATCCGCGCGCCGTGCGTGACCTCGTCGAGCGGGATATCGTCGCGATCGACCGGCTGATCACCCGCCAGCTCGATGCCGTGCTGCATCATCCGCGCCTGCAGCGCCTGGAAGGCTCCTGGCGCGGCCTGGCCTGGATGATCGGTGGCTTCGACGGTGGCGGCCGGATCAAGACGCGGCTGCTGTCCATCCGCTGGGACGAGATCGACCGCGACCTGGCACGGGCGAGCCAGTTCGACCAGTCGGCGCTGTTTCGGCTCATCTACGAAAACGAATTCGGCACGGCTGGGGGCGAGCCGTTCGGCCTCATGGTCATCGATCACGAGCTGCGCCACATGCCGCAGCGGCGCGACCCCGCAGCGGCCCAGGCGCCGGTCGACGACGTCTCCGTGCTCTCGAGCCTGAGCGCCATTTCGGCGGCGGCCTTCGTGCCCATGGTGCTGGCGGCGTCACCGGCGCTTCTCGGCGTCGACCAGTTCACCGATCTGGCACTCTCGAACGACATTGCCGCCGCCTTGCGCAGCGACACGCACGCCCGCTGGCGCGCGCTCACCCAGCGGGAGGATGCGCGCTTCCTGTGCGTGACCCTGCCACGCATGCTGGCGCGCCCGCGCTGGCGGGCCGGCAGCCAGGAACGGGCCGGCCTGCGTTACGAAGAACGGGCGGCACGGCCGCAGGATCGCACCTGGTGCGTCGCGGGCTATGCCTTCGCGGCCGCGGTCGGCCGGGCGCAGGCAGCGTTCAACTGGCCGGGCGACGTGCGCGGCGTTGCACCCGACCGCATCGGCGGCGGCCTCGTCACCGACCTGCCGGCGGAGCCGTTCGTGCTCGGCGCCGAGACCGCGTGGCACCGCCCGTCGCTCGACCTGGCGCTGACCGACCGGCAGGAGCAGGAGCTGGTGCTGGCCGGGCTGATGCCGCTCAACACGCTGCCCTACGGCGACGCGGCCTTCGCTGCCGTCCACAGCCTGCAGGCTCGCCAGGCCGAGCCCGCGGGCCGCGCGCCCACGGCTGCCGGCGCCAACATGCGGCTCTCGGCGCAGATCAACTCGATGCTCTGCGTGTCGCGCTTCGCCCACTACATCAAGATCATCGGCCGCGAGCTGACCGGCGCCTTCCTCACCGCCGGCGAGATCGAGCGGCGCCTGCAGAGCTGGCTCGCAGGCTACACGAACGCGAGCCAGAACCCCGACCCGGACTCACGCGCGCGCCACCCGCTCGCGTCCAGCCGGGTCAGCATCCACGAGCTGCCGGACCGGCCGGGCTCGTTCGGCTGCGTCATCCATCTGCAGCCCTATTACCAGCTCGACGACGTCTCGGCGACCTTCCGCCTGGTCACCGGCTTCACCGCCGCGGGCCGCGAGTTCTGACCAATGTTCCTCCCCCAATTCAGGAGATACCCATGACGACGTCCGACGCCGGAAGCTTGTTTCAGGAAGGCCGCCTTACCGCGGCGGTCGAGGCCGCGGGCGACGCCGTTCGGGCCGCGCCCGGTGACGCAAGTCCGCGCCTGCTGCTCGCCGAACTGCTGCTCTATGCCGGCAATCTCGAGCGGGCCGACGCGGTGCTCGAGGCGACCACGGCGGTCGACCCTACACTGGCGCTCGTCGCGGCCGAGTTCCGGCAGCTGCTGCGCGCCGCCGTCGCCCGGCGCCAGGTGCTGCACGAGGGCCGGGTGCCGGAATTCCTGGGCGAGCCGACCCAGGCCCAAGCGCACCTGCTGGAGGCGCTGACGGCGCTTCGAGCCGGCGATGCGGCGGCGGCCGAGACCGCAGCCCTTGCCGCCGAGGCCGCCCGCCCGGCGGTCGCGGGCACGACGCCGGACGGCGATTTCGCCGATTGCCGCGATGCCGACGACCTGTGGAGCGGCACGTTCGAGGTGCTGACCACGAACGGCAAGTATTTCTGGATCCCCGCGGAGCGGGTGGTCAGCCTGGAATTCCATGCGCCGAAGCGGCCGCGCGACCTGTTCTGGCGCCGCTGCACCATGATCGTGCGCGACGGCCCGGACGGCGAGGTCTATCTGCCGGCGCTCTATGACGGCGCCGCCACGGACGACGACGCGCTGCGCCTCGGCCGACGGACGGAATGGAGCGAAACGGCACCGGTCCGGGGCTCTGGTCAGCGCATCCTCCTTGTTGGCGACGACGGCATCCCGTTCCGGCAGCTGACGCGGATGGAGTTCGCATGACCGCGCCGTCGAGCCCAGGCGCGCGGCGCAGCCCGGCGCCGGTGCTGGCACCGCTGCTCGACCGGCTGCTCGATGCCGAGCCCGATCGCGCGGTCGATCGGCCCGCCTCGCCCGCCGAATCGGTGGCGCTGCTGCGCCGGGCCGTGCATCGCGACCTCGAGGCGCTGCTGAACGCGCGCCGTCCCTGGCGCACGGTCGCAGACCGTTTCCCGGCACTCAGGCTCTCGCCCGTGACCTACGGCATCCCCGACTTCACGGCGGGCGCCTACAACGACCGGCAGCAGCGCGAGGTGCTGCGCGCGGAGATCGAGGAGACCATCCAGCGCTTCGAGCCGCGCCTTGCCCAGGTCCAGGTGCGGCTCAGCGACGACGGCAACCTGCTGCGCGCGACGCTGCGCCTGTCGATCGACGCGCTCTTGCGCACCCATCCGGCGCCAGAGCCGATCGTGTTCGACACCATGATCGACACGACGACCGCCGATGTCGTGCTCAACCCGGTCTACGGCTACTAGGCCCATGTCGGACGACTTCCTGCCCCACTACAACCGCGAGCTCGACGCGCTGCGCCGCCTCGCCGGCGACTTCGCCGAGGCGAATCCGAAGATCGCCGGCCGGCTGCGTCTGGCCCCCGACAAGATCGACGACCCGTTCGTCGAGCGGCTGATGGAAGGCGTCGCCTTCCTCTCGGCGCGCGCGCAGCAGCGGTTGGACGACGAGTTCCCGGAGATCAGCGACGCGCTTTTGAGCGTGCTCTACCCGCATGCGCTCTCGCCGGTGCCGTCGGCCGCGATCGTGCAGTTCGGCTGCCAGCCGGGCCTGAAGGTGCCGGTCATCGTGCCGGCGGGTACGGCGCTCGAGACCGAGCCGGTGCAGGGCGAGCCATGCCGCTTCCGCACCGCCTACGAGACGGTGCTCTGGCCGGTCGAGATCGAGAGCGTGCGGCTGACCGGCCTGCCGCTCGCCGCACCGGTCTTCCCGGGCCTCTCGGGCGCCCGCAGCAGCCTGCGCATCGTGCTCAAGACCGCCGATCCGGAGGCGAGCTTCGCCGAGCTCGGCGTCGACCGGCTGCGCTGCTTCCTACGCGGCCCGCTCGAGCAGAGCCTGGCGCTCTATGAATTGCTGAGCGGCCATGTCCTGGGCATGGCGCTCGCCGACGGCCCGAACGACGACCGGCCGACCCTGGTGCCCGGGAACCCGATCCGGCCCGTCGGCTTCGCACCGGAGGAGGCGCTCTATCCCTGGTCCGCTCGCTCCTTCTCCGGCTTCCGGCTGCTGACCGAATATTTCGCGCTGCCGGAGAAGTTCCTGTTCGTCGACCTGGGCGGCCTTGAGGCGCGCAGCCTGCTGCAGACGAGCAATCGGCTCGAACTGTTCATCTATTTCGACCAGGCGAAGCCCGAGCTCGAGACGCGGCTGCAGCCGGATGCGCTCGCCCTCGGCGGCACGCCGATGGTCAACCTGTTCGCCCGGCAATGCGAGCCGATCCCGCTTACCTATGAGAAGACCGAATATCCGATCACGCCGGACGCCCGGCGGCCGGCGGCGCTCGAGGTCTGGAGCGTCGAGCAGGTGCGCGAGCTTCGCGCCGACGGGACGAGCCGGCCGTGGCGCCCGTTCTACCGGCATCCGGCGGACACCGCGGCCGACCAGGCGCCGGCCGGCTTCTACAACACGATCCGCCGCGACAGCGCCAGCCTGCGCAGCGGCACCGACCTGTTCCTGGCGCCGTTCGACCCGGCGCTCGACGTCGACCGGCCGGCCGACACGATCCTATCGGTCGACGCGCTCTGCACCAACCGCGACCTGCCGGCGGCCCTGCCGTGGGGCGGCGGCCAGCCACGGCTGTTCCTGACCCAGGGTGTCGGCGCCGTCACCGACATCGCCTGCCTGACGGCGCCGACGCCGACCTTGCGCGCGCCGCTGCGCGACCGCCGGTCCTGGCGGCTCATCTCGCACCTGTCGCTTGGCCATCTCTCGATCGTCGGCGGCGAGGCCGCGGCGGAAAGCTTGCGCGAAGTGCTGCGGCTCTACGACCTGCGCGACACGCCCGAAACCCGGGCCGCGATCGCCGGACTGCTGGCCGTGTCGTCGGAGCCCGCGACCGCGCGCGTGCCGGGCGCCCGGCGCGGCAGCTTCTGCCGCGGGCTCGACGTGACAGTCGAGTTCGATATGCGCGCATGGGACGCCGCCGGGCTCTACCTGCTCTCGGCCGTGCTCGAGCATTTCCTGGCACTCCATGCGACGGCGAATTCCTTCGTGCGGACGAGTGCCGCGCTGCGCGGGCGCAAGGACACGGTGTTCCGCGCGCCACCGCGCGCCGGCGCCCGGGTGCTGTTGTGACCGGTGCTGTTGTGACCAGTGCTGCTGTGGCAGAGGATCGTCGCAGCTTGCTCGAGCTGCTGCAGGCCGAGCCGGACCGGTTCGACTTCGACGCGGCCGTGACGATCGCGATGCAGGCGGCCGGCAAAGGCCGTCCGGGCGAGGCGATCCGCTTCCGCGCGTCGGTCGGCCTGGGCTTCGTCGCATCGGACGTAGCGGCGGTCGAACCCGCAGGCCCGCGCTTCCGCCTCACGACCGGGCTCCTCGGCCTGACCGGTCCGGGCGGCGTGCTGCCGCGGCCGGTCACAGACCTGGTCAATACCGAACATCGCCGCCGCTCGCCGGCCCTGGCCGCGTTCCTCGACCTGCTGGCGCAGCGCCCGCTCGCGAATTTTGCCATGGCCGGCATCAAGTATCGCGCCCATCGCGCGGCGCAAGCGGCGGCGATCGAGCCGGGTCGGACGCGGCCGGAGGCGGACGGGCTGCGCCACATGGCGCTGGCGCTCACCGGCTATGGCGCGCCGCATCTGGCCCAGCGCCTCGCGACCGGGCCGGAGCCGATCCTGTTCTATGCCGGCTTGTTCGCCGCCTACCCGCGCTCGACCGAGCGGCTCGGCGCGATCCTTGCCGACTGGCTGGAGCACAAGGTCGAGATCGAGCAGTTCGACGGCACCTGGCTCAAGCTCGGGCCGGACGAGGTATCAACCCTGCCGGCCGCGAACCGGCCGGGGCGGTTCAACGCGCTCGGCGTCAACGCAGCGATCGGCAGCCGTAGCTGGGACATCCAGTGCCGCATCCGGCTGCGCATCGGGCCGTTGCCGCTCGATGCCTTCGAGGCGCTGCAGCCCGACCAGCCGCTGTTCCAGCGGCTCGCCGGGCTCATCCGCGCCTATCTCGACGATGAGACCGGCTTCGCGATCAACCCGATCCTCGCCGCCGACGCCGTGCCGCCAGTGACACTCGGCGCCGGTACAGCACGCCGGCTCGGGCGGAATGCCTGGCTGCCGACCGGGGCCCCGCGCGAGCGCGACGGGGTCGAAGCCGTGTTCGAGGCCGACGCCGCGCGGCCCAAAGCCACCAAGGGTGGCCAACCGAATGGGAGAAATCGGAAATGACAAGACATCGGAAACCGGCCGCCGCCCGCCGGCTGGGCGGCACCCTCGCCGCGGCCGCCCTTTCGCTGCAGGCCGTCCTTTTGCTGCAGCCCACGGGTGCCGCGGCGGCGGCGAGCGGCACCGCCCTGGTCGTAGGCGACGCGCAATATACCGGCCAGGCCGTCCTGCCCGCCTGCAGCCAGGCGGCGCACGGCGTGGCGGCGCGCCTGCGCCAGCAGGGCTTTACGGTCAATGAAATCATCGACGGCTCAGCCGTAGCACTCCGCGACGCGCTCGGCGACTTCGCCGCGCGGGCGAACGCCTCGTCCGGACCGGCGCTGATCTATGTCTGCGCCGAGGCGACCGCGATCGACCGGCGGCTGTTCGTGCTGCCGTCGGACGTCGACCTGCAGCGGCCGCTCCGACCGGAGACCCAGGGCGTCGTCATGCGGGCGCTGCTGAACGGCATGGCCGGCACCAAGGGCACGATGATTGCCGAGCTGGCGCTGCGACCGGGCGCCGACGCGGCACCGGTTATGGCGGCATTGCAGGACGGCGTTCCGGAAGGGCTGCACCTGGCCTTGAGCATCAGCGACGGCAAGCAGATCGGCGCACTGGGCGGCCGGCTCGCGAGCAACAGCGTCGCGCTCGACCAGAGCTGGGACCGGTTGGCGGCAGCGCTCCAGGCAGCCCCCCAGGCAACGCCGACCGCGATCGCGCTGTTCCAGCCGCCGCCGGTGCCCGCCGCGGCAACGACGCCCCGGCCGACGCCGCTTGCGCCCCAGGCTCCAGCCGTCGTCGCGGTGGCGCCGCAGGCGGCAGCCCCAGCAACACCTGAGCCTAAACCGACGCCAGAGCCCAAACTGGCGCCTGAGCCTCAGCCGGCACCCGCGCCGAAATCCGAACCGACACCCGATCCGACGCCGGCCGGCCCCACCGTCGCGGCGGTGACGACCGTCCCGGCCCCGACGGCGCCGACGACAGCCCCTTCCGCTGACGCCGCTCCGCCTGCCCCAGGCGACGCCGGGACCGCACCCACCCAGCAAGGCAATGCCAAGACGGCGCGGCCGCGGCCGGCGGGCGACGAGCGGACGCGGCGCCTGCAGGCGGCCCTCACCCGTCACAAGCTCTACAGCGGCCCGATCGACGGCGTCACCGACGCGCGCACGATCCAGGCGATCCTGTCCTACCAGATCTCAATCGGCGATCCGCCGACGGGCACGCTGACCCAGACCGAGATCGTGCGCCTGCTGAACAACTGGTAGCGCCGCCATGACGCTCCGGATCAAGTTCAACCTGGTCATGCTGGCGGCCTTCCTGGTCGGGCTGGCGCTCGCCGCCGTGTTCTTCAACAAATTCAGCGAGCGCACGGCGCGCAAGGCGATCCTGTCGGAAGCGGCCCTGATGATGGGACAGGCCAACGCCACCATCCATTACACCGATACGCAGATCTCGCCGCTGCTTGCCAAGCAGATGGCCGTGCAGTTCGTGCCGCAGGCGATCCCGTTCTTCGCGGCCCAGCAGACGTTCGACCACCTGGCCAAGGACTTTCCCGACTACACGCTGCGCCAGCCGACGCTCAACCCGACCAACCCGTCCGACCGGCCGCTCGCGTGGGAGGCGGACATCATCCAGGCGCTGATCGCAGAGCCGACCCTGACGTCGCTCGTCACCGAGCGCGACACCGAGGCCGGCAAGATCCTGTCCTATTCCCGGCCGGTGAAGGTCGACAGCCAGGAATGCCTCACCTGTCATTCGACGCCCGAGGCGGCGCCACCGTCGATGATCGACGTCTATGGCCGCAACAACGGCTTCGGCTGGAAGCTCGGCAGCATCGTCGGAGCCGAGGTCGTCTCCGTGCCGGAACGCGTGGCGCTGACCCAAGCGCGCCAGAGCCTCTATGTCATCATGACTTCGCTCGCCATCGTGTTCGCCGTCATGCTGGCGCTGCTCAACCTGATGCTGCATATGTTCATCATCAGGCCGGTCCGGCGCGTCTCGGCGCTCGCCGACGAGGTCAGCCTCGGCAACATGGCCGTGCCCGAGTTCGATACGTCGGGAACGGATGAGATCGGTTCGCTTTCCCGCTCGTTCAACCGGATGCGCCGCAGCCTGACCGCGGCGCTGCGCCTCTTGGAGGAATGACGGAGCAAAAATGGATGACCAGGTCCCGGCCAGTCTCGGACGGTTTCAGATCGAGGGGCTGCTCGGCAAGGGCGCCATGGGCGTCGTGTACAAGGCGCACGACCCCCATATCGAGCGGACGGTCGCCATCAAGCTCATTCGCGCCGACCTGCTCGACGGCGACAGCCGCGAGCGCTACCTGGCGCGCTTCCGCAACGAGGCGCGCGTCGCCGGCCGCTGCGTCCATCCGAACATCATCGGGCTCTACGATTTCGCGTTCCACGAGGGCAATCCGTACCTGGTGCTGGAATATGTCGACGGCATGGACCTGGGCCGCGCCTTCCCGCGCGGGACGCCGGTCGCGGAGGGCACGGTCGTCCAGATCGCGCTGCAGGTGCTGGACGCGCTCGGCTACGCCCACGGCTTCGGCATCATCCACCGCGACGTCAAGCCGGCGAACATCCTGCTCGCCGCGGCCGCCGGCCAGCTCAAGGTCACCGATTTCGGCATCTCGCGCTTCGAGTTCGATTCGACACAAAGCGCCGTCCTGATCGGCACGCCCAGCTACATGTCGCCCGAGCAATGCCGGGGCGCCTCGCTCGACCAGCGCTGCGACCTGTTCTCGCTGGGCTGCATCCTCTACGAGCTCGCCTGCGGCCAGCGCGCCTTCGCCGGGGCGAGCTTCGCCGAGACGCTTTACCGCCTGACCCACGAGCCCCATCAGCCGCCGCAGACGGTCAATCCGGACCTGTCGCAAGGCTTGGCCGACGTCATCGACCGGGCGCTCGCCAAACGCCCGGAGGATCGGTTCCAGACCGCGACCGACATGGCGGCCGCCCTCAGGCAACTGGACGAGGGCGTCGTCCCGGCCCCCGGAAACGGGGCGGCGGGGCCGGCCGACGAACCCACGACCCTCATCCTGCCGTCAGATCTCTCGCCGCTTTCCGGGAGCCGGCCTGCGACCGGCAGCATGCCGAAGTCCTTGAGCGGCGCTTCGTTCAACACGCTGGAGCGCCAGCTCGCGAGCCACATGGGCCCGATGGCCGGTTATCACCTGCGCCGCGTCCTGCGCGAGGCCCAGTCGACCGAGGAATTTCATCGGCTGATGGGCGAGCTGGCACCTGAGGGCACGCCGCAGCACGCGCTCATCCGCGAAGCCCTGCAATCGGCGCGGGCGCCCGACGACGCCCCGGCGGCCGAAGAGCAGCTGACCGAACCGGAAGCCGCCGAACCGGAAAAAGCCGAGCCCAAAAGCGTGACGGAACCCGCGGCCCCGGCCACAGAAGAGATCACGGATGAATTCGCCGCGGCTGTGACACGCGCCCTGCTGCACGTCATGGGGCCGATCGCCCCGCGCCTCGTCACCCGCGCCCGCGTCCGGGCGGCGAACCGGGACGAGCTCAAGGCACGCTGCGCCGAGATGATCGAAAACCCCGCCGAGCGCGCCGAATTCCTGGCGCTGCTTGATCGATCCCTCCTAACCTGAATCGCGCCACGCGATCCGGAAAACCGCAGGGGAACTATAGGGGGACCAGACTGTTGTGCGATCGGCACCCCTGTTCTGCGCCGCGCGGCATCCCGAAACGGCGATGCCCGCTGGGCCGCACGAGAGGAGACCAACAAGGCCGAAGGTGATTCGCCGGGCCTGTACAGCGGGAGCTTTCGATGACGAAGCGAGCATCGAGCCGGGATCGCGGATGGAGCCTACCCACCCTCTTCGTGGTCGGCGGCGCGCCAAGGCACGAGGCGGCAGCCGTCGGCCTCGATGCCGATGCCGCGGCCCATATCGCCGACCCGTTGCGCGCGATGTATGATTTCGTGCTGCGCGAGCCCCTGCCCAATCGCTTCCTCGACCTGCTGCACGAACTGGACGACAAGACCATTGGCGCTGAGACCGCGACGCCCGAACCTCCGACCGTGAAGCAGCCCGACGGCGAAGCGTGATGCCGGTCCGCCGCCGGCCGCTCGAAACTAACGGCTAAGCGCCGTCGCTACCGGCCGGCCCGCCGGAGCAGGCGCCACTCATGAGCCTCTTCCTGGCTGGCCTCGTCCTGGCTGGCCTCGTCCTCGATCGCTGTCCGATCGGCCCAGCGTTCCGGCCGCTCGACGCCGCGCAGCTGGTCATCGAGCTCGGCCCGGGCACGGGAGACCCGGCTCTTCATCGTGCCGACCGGGCAATGGGCGATCTCGGCCGCCTCCTCATAGGAGAAGCCGCTGGCGCCGACCAGGACCAGCGCCTCGCGCTGGGTCGGCGGCAGCTGCCGGAACGCTCTATTGAAGTCACGGATCTCGACCGTCACCTGCTGTCCGCCGTCGATGGCCACCAGATTGTCCAGGTGCTCGACGCTGACTTCCGCCTTCCGGCTGCTGCGCCGCATCTCGTTGAAGAAGCGGTTGCGCAGGATGATGATCAGCCAGCCCTTGAGGTTGGTGCCCGGCTTGAACTGATGGCGGTTGGCGAGCGCCCTGACGATCGTGTCCTGGACCAGGTCTTCGGCGAGCGCATGATTGCGCGCAATCAGATGCGCGAAGGCCCGCAGATGCGACAGATTCTCGACCAGCTCCGCCTTGAATTCATCGCTGTCGACCACGCCGATCTCCAGTTCACGACGACGGAAGATGCAGAGATTTCCTCCGCATCGCAAACAACCAAAGAAAAACAGGACAAATTTTTCTCGTCCCATATAGATCGAACATCACGCCGAGCGGCGAAGTTCCCGGCCGATCGAATCAGATTTGTTCGGATACTATTGGCGATGTGTCAGTCGAACACTATCGCCTTTGCTGAATATCAGCGCATGGCTGTACAGCCTGAACTTCAAGCTTGCGCGGTCCCGCGAGGAAGCGGCGGCAACGGTTCGCCGGCGGACGGACCGGCAGTCCGGACCGTCCCCGCGGCGAATCAGGCTCGCGTTACTCGGGCTTGCGTTACTCAGGTGCCAGCAAGCTCGAAGGCGCGCCGGCTGTATCCTTGGGACCGCGCCCCTACATGACCCGGCGGCCGAACAAGGCGTGATAGATGATCAGCACCACGATGGCGCCGATCACGGCCACCACCATGCTGTAGAGATTGAAGCCGGTGATGCCGACCCCGCCCAGATGCGTGAACAGGAAGCCGCCGACAAAGGCGCCGACGATGCCGAGAACGATGTCGAAGATGAATCCTGCGCCGGCGCGATTGACGATCTTGCTCGCGATGAAGCCCGAAATCAGGCCCAAGACGATCCAGCCGATAATGGACATGGGGTCCCTCCGAGATCGCGGACGCCCCAGGGGCGCGCCCGCTGCCGTCCGCTAACAATGCGCAGCGGCGCGAATGGTTTCATTCGACCGAGACTACCATGCCTTGAGGCTCGCCGCGCGCGGCGAGCGGCGATCAGCCGGCCCCAGGACGCGTTTCCGGCATCGCCGCCCAGGTGAGGCCGGCGCCAACGACACTGATCGCGCCGAAGCCGAGGAACGTCCAGGCCTCGCCGAAGCGGTCGGCCGTCCAGCCGCCGAGCACGGTGCTGACGGCGGCACCGATGCCGATCGCGAAGCCAACCAGCCCCAGGCACAGGTTGAAATGGCCGGATCGCCCGGCGACATCGCTCGTCACCAGCGGCACGATCACGCCGAAGCAGGCGCCGGCGACGCCGTCGAACGCCTGGATCGCCACGACCAGAACCGGCTGAGTGATCCCGGCGAACAACACGGCGCGCGCCGCAAGTGCCGCGAAGGCCAGCATGACGATCACGCGCCGCCCGACCCGGTCGGCGAGCCGGCCGATCGTCGGCGACAGCAGCGCCACGATGACCTGCGGCAGGACGATGCAGGCAGCGATCAGCAGGTTCGCCTCGCTGGCCGCACGCTTGGTGAGCGCGCTGCTGGCAAGCGGCAGCAGCGCCGCGTTGCCGAGCGTGAAGAGCGCCGCGCAGAGCGCGAAGACGACGAGCCGCCGATCGAGCAGCAGCTGGCCGATCGCCTTCCGTCGGGCAGAGCGGACCGGCTCCGGCTCGGCGTCCTCCGACGCGGCCGCCTCCGTCGCCACCAGCCGCTCGTAGCGCGCGAGCGGCACCAGCGTGCCCACCGCCGGCACGGTCAGGACGGCCGTCAGGAAGAAGACGAACCGTTCCGGCAGGTAATAGCCGCAGGCACCCATGAGCAGCGCCCCGACGCCGTTGCCGATCGAGGCGAAGCGCGCATTCCGGCCGAGCCGCACGCCCAGCGACGAGGAGCCGGCGATGACGAGACTGAGCGCCGCGATGGCGGGGCCGAGCGTGCAACTCGAAAAACCGTGAAGGATCTCCGCCAGATAGACCGAGAGCGGGATCGGCCAGAGCGCGAACATCAGGGCACTGCCGGCAAAGGCAAGCACGCTTGCCAGCGCCACCATGCTTTTGCGCTGGACGGCATCGACGACGGCGCCGGCCGGCACCTGGCTCACCATGGCGGTGACGGTGCCGATGCTGAGCGCGATGCCGATCGCCGTCTGCGTCCAGCCCATGCTGGTCAGGAACACCGCGATGAACGGGCCGAAGCCGGTCTGGATGTTCGCGACGAACAGGTTGAGCCCATCAAGCCCGCGCGCCGCAGCACCGAGCGGCGAGTGCCGGATGTCGCCGTTCATGCTCGTCTCGCCAGCGGGCCTATCGAGCGGCATCGGGGTCGGACGGCGGCGGCCCGACCATCACCGGGGGCGTCGCCGTATCCTTGTGTTCGGGCTTGTATTCGGGTGCCGCCTGGACGTCGGGCTTGCCAAGCCCGAGCGCGATCGGCGCGTCTGCATCATCCGGCACGAAGCGGACGAGCCGCCAGTCGATCGCGATCTTGCGGCTGCCGACGCCGAGGAAGCCGCCGAAATCGATCACGACCGCCTTGGGCTCAGCATTACGATCGAGCAGCAGGTCGACGACCCGGCCCATGTCCTCGCCCGCCGGTCCCTTGACCTTCTTGCCGAGGATCGAAATCGCCTCCGCCTTCGGGATCGGCTCCAGATTCTTCGGCGGCTGCGGCTCGCCCTTCGGCGGCGGTGGCGGTGGTGGTGTCTCGGCTGGCTGAGGCGCCTCGCCGGCCGCGGGCGGCGGCGTTTCCCCGGCCGCAGGCGCCTGCGGGGCGGTGCCCTGGTCCGCGGGGGCTGCCTCCGGTGCAGTTGCCGGCGCTGATGATGGTGGGGATGGCGGCGGTGGTGGCGGGGACGCTGTTGCGGGTGCTTGCTGATCGGCCGGCGCCGCCGGCGACGGTGCTGCGGGTGCCTGCTGGTCGCCGGATGGCCCTTGCGGCGCCGGCGCTGCATCCAGCACGGACGCCGTGGGCTCGGTGCTTTCAGACTTGTTGCTTGTGGCCGTCGGGTCATCCGCGGCACCGGCGAGTGGCTGGCTCGCGAGCAGGATCGCCAGCAGCGAAGTGCCGGGGAGCCAGCGCCTGATCGGTCGTCTTCTAATCAATCGTCGCCGGCCGAGCGCCATCCGCGGTTCTCCTCGCCGGAGGCAAGCTGCCGCCGGTACATGCGGGCGTAGGCGCCGTTCCGCCGCAGCAGCGCGTCGGGCGGCCCGTCCTCAATGATCCGGCCCCGCTCGAGCACGACGATGCGGTCGAACGAGTTGAGCGTCGACAGCCGATGGGCGATGGCGATCACGGTCCGGTTCTTGACCAGCCGCATGAGCGCCTCCTGGATCGACTGCTCGGACTCGGTGTCGAGCGCCGAGGTCGCCTCGTCCAGCAGGATGATCGGCGCGTCGCGCAGGAAGGCGCGCGCGATCGCGAGCCGCTGGCGCTGGCCACCCGACAGCTTCAGCCCCCGCTCGCCGACGATCGTGTCGAAGCCCTGCGGCAGGCGGCTGATGAACTCGGTGCAGTGGGCGGCCTCCGCGGCGTGGTAGACCTCCGCGTCGCTCGCCTCCGGCTTGCCGTAGCGCAGGTTCTCGAGCGCCGAGCGATGGAACAGCGAGATGTCCTGCTGCACGACGGCGACCGCGTGACGGATGCTTTCCTGCGTCACCTTGGAAATATCCTGCTCGTCAATCAGCACCCGACCTCCGGTCGGATCGTAGTAGCGCTGCAGCAGCGCCAGGATGGTCGACTTGCCGGCACCAGAGCGCCCGACCAGCCCCACCTTCTGACCGGCGGGCACGTGAAGGTTGAAATCCTGAAGCACCGGCGCGCCGCTTGGGTAGTTGAAAGTGACGGTCTCGAACGTGACGCCGCCGCCCAGGTCGATGAGCGGCTTCGCGTCGGGCGCATCCTGCATCTCGTGCGGCAGGCCCAGCACCTCGATCGCTTCGCCCAGCTTGGCGAATTGCTGGGTGAGCTCGACGAGCGCCATGGCGAGGTCGCGCGACGCGTGCAGCACGGTGAAGCCGAGCGTCGTCGTCAGCACCACGTCGCCGGTCGAGATCAGATGCTGGCGCCAGAGCTCGACCGCCCAGACGAGCACGCCCACAGTCACGACGAACACCGAGACCGCGTGAAACAGGCGAAGCCGTTCCAGCGACTGCAGGCTTTCGCGCTGCGCCGACATCTCCCGCTCGATCTTGTGCGACAGGCGATCCTGCTCGCGCTTGGCCGCGCCGAACGCGCGCACGACGCTCATGTTGGCGACGACGTCGGTGATATCGCCGCTGACCGCGGCCGCGCGCCCGGCGAAGCGCGCGTGCAGGTCATGGCCGCTCGCGGCGAGCTTCGCGATGATCGCACCCAGCGCGGCGACGAGCACGAACAGCACGGCGGTGATCTGCCAGTTGATCGTGCCGAGCACGATGATGGCGCTGACGACGGCGGTGCCCGGCGGAATCGTCGTCCAGGTCAGCGAATTCTCGATGGTCCAGGCGGTGTTGGCCGCGGTCGAGATCCGTCCCGCGAGCGCGCCCGGGAACTGGTCGGAGAAATAGCGCGTGCCGTGGCCCGACAGATGGTCGAACAGGTCGAGGCGCAGGTCGCCGCCGACCGCGACGAAGGCATGGGTCGCAACCCAGCCGGCAAGGCGCCACAGCAGATTGTCGCCGCCGACAAGCGCCAGCAGCACGCCCACCGCCATCCACAGCTGCCGGTCGCCGACGTTGGGATCGCTCAGCGCGTCGACCAGGTTCTTGACCCCGTATTGCGCGCCGATCGCGCAGCCGACCGCGGCGAACACCGCGCCCAGCACCACGAGATGGCTGCCGAGGCGGCGGGCCACGTAGTGCAGCAGGAACCGGCCGGGGCCGCGCGATGCATAACGAGGCAGGGACATGCGTCGCTTCACCTTCGAGCAATTACCGAACAAGGAGCTTTGGAAGGAGCTTGGGTACCGGCCGGCAGCGCCAGTTGCCGGCGGGATCAGTTAACCGTCACGACCTCGACCGCCCCGGTCCGTTTCACGACATGGAGCGACACGTCCTCGCCATGGCGCCGCAGTTCCAGGTCGACCACCGCGTCGCCGAGGCGCAGGTCGGTCAGGCGGCATTCGTCCATCCAGGCCGGCAGCACCGGCCGGATGAAGCGGATCTGCCGTCCCGGCGGGTCGAACGAGATGCCGAGCACCGCACCCAGGAGGCCGAACACGGTGGCGGACGACCAGGCCTGGGGGTTGCAGGCGACTGGATAGGCCGTGGGCGACGAGCCGGCCCGCCGCTCGAAACCGCAGAACAGCTCCGGCAGGCGCTGATCCGCCACGAACAGCGAGGCGTCGAACAGCGCGCTCATGACCTTGAGCAGCGGCTCGCGCAGGCCGTAGCGGGCGAAGCCCATGCCGATAAGCGCGTTGTCGTGCGGCCAGACCGAGCCGTTGTGGTACGACATCGGATTGTAGCGCTGTGCGGTGCCCTCGATCGTCCGCACACCCCAGTGGGAGAAGGACGCCGGCGCCACCAGGCGTTCGGCGACACGCGCCGCCCGCGCCGGATCCGCGAGCCCGCCCAGAAGCACATGGCCGGCATTGGACGAGCCGATCCGGCACGGCTGCTTCTGCCCGTCGAGCGCCAGCGCGTAGGTCTCGAGATCGTCGAGCCAGAACGTGCGCTCGAATTTCTGACGCAGCAGCTCGGCCCGATCGCGGAGATCGGCCGCGCGCTCCGGCTGGTCGAGCTGGACGGCGATGTCGGCGGCGCCCAGATAGGCGGCGTAGGCATAGGCCTGGACCTCGGCGAGCGCGATCGGCGCGTCGGCCAGGCGGCCGTCGGCATGGAAGATCGAATCGCTGCTGTCCTTCCAGCCCTGATTGATGAGGCCGTTGATCGACTTGCGGTCGTATTCGAGGAACCCGTCGCCGTCCGGATCGCCGTAGCTCGTCATCCAGCCGAGCGCCGCCTCGATCTGCGGCCAGATCGACCGGACGAGCGCCAGGTCGCCGGTCCGCCGCCAGTAAGCCGCGGCCAGCACGACGAAAAGCGGCGTCGAATCGACGCCGCCGTAATAGCGCTGGAACGGCACCTCGCCGAGGATCGCCATCTCGCCGTGGCGGGTCTCGTGCAGGATCTTGCCCGGCTCGGCATCGGCCTTGGCATCGAGCTCGGTCGCCTGGTTCGCGGCCAGGAAGCGCAGGGTGCCGGCCGCGAGCGCCGGATCGAGCCACAGGCACTGGAGCGCCGTGATGATGCCGTCGCGCCCGAACGCGGTCGAGAACCACGGGATGCCGGCATAGGGATAGAGCCCGTGCGGCGTCTCGGTGATCAGCATCTCGAGATCGGCGCGCGAGCGGCTCAGCCAGTTGTTGAAGCTCTCGTTGCTGGTGAAGATCTGCGTCGTCTGGGCCTGTCGCGCCCGTCGATGCCGGGCCGCGCCCGCGATGCAGGCGCCGCGGTCCGGCGGCTCGCTCCGGCGGCCATCGCGCAAGCACTGGACTGCGATCTCGATGTCGCGCGTATCGCCCGGCGCCAGCACCAGGGTCCAGGCAGCACGGCGTGGGGCCACGGCCTCCGATGGCGGATCGAAGGTAAGCCGCGTCCGCCGCGTGATGCCGTCGCGGCCGCGATAGCCCAGCGTGACACCGCCGGCGTGCTGCTCGTCCGGCAGCAGGTCGCCGCGCAACGTGCGCGACGTGCCGCGCACTTCAAAGATATCGACGAAATCGGCTGCGAAATTGAGCTCGAGCCGGAAATGCGCTTCTTCGGCGCCGAAATTGCGCACGGCCAGGCTCTGGTAGAGCACGTCGTCGCCGAGCACCGTCGTGCTCAGGATATGGACCGTATCCTTGGCCATGGCGCGGCCGTTCCCGCCCGCCAGGTCCGGGTTGGTGAGATCGGCCATGAGCGCATCGTTATCCTCGGCCACGTACGAGGACAGGAGCAGCGGCCGCACGCCGTCGATGGTGAGCGCCAGCTGGGCGAGATACCGGGTATCCTCAAAGAACAACCCCTGGGCCGCGGGACCCAGCGCCTGGGCGTTGCCGAAATCGTCGAGGACGGCAAAGGCCTGGCCCTGCTTCAGGACCCGCAGCCGCTGGGTCGACACCGCCTCGGTCGCCGCGATGTAGTAGGGCGAGGCGACCGGCCGGGCAGCTGCGAGTGCGGTGGGCGCCGTCGTCATGCCCGCCCCATCCCTTCAGGCCAGCTTGAGACGAGCCGGCTGCTCGAGCGCGATCAGGCGCTCATAGAGCCGGGTATAGTCCTCGGCCATGCGGCGCCCGGTGAAGCGGTCTTCGAAGGCGCGGCGCACCCTGCCGCGGTCGAGCTCCGGCAGCCGTGCGACCGCGGCGATCGCTTCCTCTTCGGTGTCCACGATGAAGCCGCTGACGCCGTGCTCGATGATTTCGGGCACCGAGCCTCGGCGCATGGCGATGACGGGCGTGCCGCACGCCATGGCCTCGATCATCGCGAGGCCGAACGGCTCGCGCCAGGCGATCGGGAACAGCAGGCCGGCCGCGTTGCCGAGGAACTCGCTTTTGCGGGATTCGTCGATCTCGCCGATGTACTCGACGTGCGGCAGCGAGAACGACTGCTCGATATGTTCCTCGAAATAGGCTTGGTCGACCTTGTCGATCTTGGCCGCGATCTTGATGTTCATGCCGCCGGCGGCGGCGATGCGGATCGCCGCGTCCGGCGCCTTCTCCGGCGAGATGCGGCCGATGAACGCGAGATAGCCGCCCTCGCCCGTGCCGGGGCTGAGGAGATCCTCGGGCAGGCCGTGATAGATCGTCTCGACGTAATTCGCGATCGGCAGCGGCTCACGCTGGGAATTCGAGATCGATACGACCGGCACATCCGGGAAGGCCTCGTAGAGCGGGCGCAGCTCCGGCAGGTCGAGGCGGCCATGCAGGGTGGTGACAAACGGCACGTCCATCCGCTCGAGCAGCGGATAGCCCAGATAGTCGATGTGCAGATGGATCACGTCGAATTCGTGCGCCCGGCGCGCCAGCGTCTCCAGCAGGATGATATGCGGTGCCAGGTAGTCGCGCATACCGGCATCGAGCCGGAGCGCGTGCGGCCAGACCGGCACGAGCGAGCCCCGCGTTTGGCTGTCGCCGCTCGCGAACAGGGTCACCTCATGCCCGAGTTCGACCAGCTCGTCGGTCAGATAGGCAACGATACGCTCGGTCCCGCCATAGAGCTTCGGGGGCACAGCTTCCATGAGCGATGACACTTGAGCGATCTTCATGAGGGGGACCTACCGAAATGAGAAATGACGAGCGGATCACTCGACTGACGCGGTGACACCGACAAGCGAACACTTCTGACCGGCGGAACGGTTCCGTTTTTTTACTGCGCTGCGTCGTTCTGAGGGCCAGAAGGGGCCGAGCCGGCGCCGTTTCGGGGCCGCCTCTTGCGCGGAACTCCGCAGTATGCCTTGAATTTGCAGATGGAGCAGAAATCACGGGCCAGGATACTTCATGTGGTCGGCAAGTACACGCTTCGGTGCCTCCTGTAGCCGCGAAGTACAACTTTTGCTCCCTCTCGGCCTATGAGCACGCTGCTGCACGACACGATCATGCCGCTGATCCGGCACCACGGAGTGGTCGTCGTGGGCGGTGTCACCATGCTCGAGAGCATGGGCGTTCCGGCGCCGGGCGAGAGTGCTGTCATCGCTGGCGCCCTCTATGCCGCCGCGACCCATGAGATCGGCATCGTGCCGCTGGTGGCCGCCGTCGCGGCCGGCGCGATAATCGGCGACAATCTCGGCTACATCATCGGCCGCAGCGTCGGCTTCCGGCTGATCCGGCGCTACGGCAAGCATATCGGCCTGACCGACGCCCGCATCCGGCTCGGCCGCTACCTCTTTCAGCGCCACGGCAGCAAGGTCGTGTTCTTCGGACGCTTCTTCTCGGTGCTGCGGACCTTTGCGTCCGTGCTTGCCGGCGCCAACCGGATGGACTGGCGGCGCTTCCTGGTGGCGAACGGCCTGGGCGGGGCCCTTTGGGCGTCGACCTATGGCTTCGGCGCCTATTTCCTGGGGCATGCGGTCCGCCGGCTCGAGACGCCGCTCGCGGTGGCGCTCGGCGTGCTCGGCGCCGCCACCCTCGGCACCGCGATCTTTCTGCTGCGACGACACGAAGCCCGGCTGCAGGGCGAGGCCGACCGGGCCTTCCCGGACGAGGGCCCGGCAGCGCAGCCACAAAGCGAGACGGGAAGCACGCGGCCGCCGCGCTGAATGGCACACGCACAGCGCGCAGTCATCGCCACGCCCGGTGGAACGGCCCGAGACCGTGGGGTCCGGCATATCGTCGACTGCGCCGCGGGCGGCCAGTATCCGACAGTCGAGAATAGGGAATCGACCTGCGACCCGATTCGAACGGACGACATCCGACGGCACCGGAGCCGTTCGCCCCTGATCTCGTTCCGGCGAATATTTTCCCAACGCTTTGCCCGCCCGATGCGATACGCTCGATTCCGTTCCTCGCGGCATGTCTTCGCTGACGGAGAAGCAGGTGGCCCGCGCGATTGCTGCCCTCATGCGTCCATCCCTGACGTGCGTGCCCATCTTCATGCTGGCGCTCTTGACCGTCGGTCTCGCGCGCTGCACGGACGTCGAGATCGAAGCAAGCGCCGACGCGGTCGAGCGCGCGCATCAACTGCAGCGCACGCTCGACCGCCAGCTCTTGAACATCACGGACGCGGAAACGGGTCAGCGCGGCTATCTCTTGACCGGACACGCAAACTACCTGGCCCCCTACGACGACGCGCGCAAGCGTGTCGCCGACACGACGGAGGAAATGCGGCACCTCGCCTGGCCGGAGATCGCCGACCGGCTCCCCTCGCTCGAAACGCTCGTGGGGCAGAAGCTCGACGAGCTGACGCAGACCGTCGTGCTGCTCCGCTCCGGCCATCGCGACCAAGCGATCGAGATCGTGAACTCCGATCTCGGCCATCAGACCATGGAAAACATTCGAGCGCTGATCGGCGAGTTCGATACGGCCAACAATGCACACCTCGCCCGCGAGGCTGGGCGCGTTGCGGAGGTCCGGAACCGAGCGGCCCTCATCGACGATTTCGGCATCCTCGTGACGCTGGGCGCCGCCATCGCGATCGGCATCTTCCTCGGCCAGGAGGCCAAGGCGAAGGAGCGCGCCGCCCGCGAGCTGCTTCGCCTCAGGGACGAGGCCGACGCGGCGAACCGTGCCAAATCCGAGTTCCTGGCGACGATGAGCCATGAGATCCGTACGCCGATGAACGGCATCATCGGCATGAACGGCCTGCTGCTCGACACGGACCTCTCACCGCTCCAGGCGCAATATGCGCGCGCGACACAGACATCGGCCGACATCCTGCTGCGCGTGGTCAACGATATCCTCGACATTTCCAAGCTCGAAGCCGGCCGCGTCGAAATCGAGGAGATCGATTTCGACTTCACGCAGATGATCGAGACCGTCGTCATCCACTGTGCTGGCACGGCCGCGGCAAAGGGCCTCGCCCTCAACTCGAGCGTCGCGCCCGGCGTGCCGGCGCTGCTGCGCGGCGACCCGGTCCGGCTCCGGCAGGTGCTGACCAACCTGGTCACCAATGCGATCAAGTTCACCGAGGAGGGCGAGGTCGCCGTCACCGCGTCGGCGGAGCGTGCAAGCGATTGCTTCCTCGTGCACTTCCGGGTCCGCGACACCGGCCCCGGCATCCCGGCCGAACTGCAGCCTCGTCTGTTCGAAAAATTCACCCAGGCCGACAGCTCCATGGTCCGGCGGTTCGGCGGGACCGGCCTCGGCCTCGCGATCTGCCGGGAGCTCGTCACACTGATGGGCGGCGAGATCGGCCTCATGAGCGAGGTCGGCGAGGGGTCGGAATTCTGGTTCACGGTCTCGCTCAGGCCGGCGCTGGGCCTGCCGCGCCTGGTTACGGAGGGCAGCGGCGTCCGGCTCGACGGCAACCGCATCCTCATCGTCGACGATACCGCAATCAACCGGGCGGCCCTCGTGGGCCAGCTCGACGGCTCGGGCGCGCGCGTCATCACGATGGATGCGCCCGATGCGGTCGTCTCGACGCTCGAGACCGCGGTGGCCGAAGGCGACCCATTCGACCTTGTGATCGTCGACCAGGACATGCCGGGCCAGAGCGGCGTCGAGCTCGTCGGCCAGATCCGGCGGACGCCGGGCATCCGCGCCACCAAGCTGGTGCTCGCGACTTCAATGGGCTTGCCCAACCCGAGCGACGAAGCGAGCCGCATCGGCTTCGACGACATCCTGGCGAAGCCGATCAAACGGCCAGCCCTCCTCGCCTCGCTCTCGCGCGTCCTGTCGGTCGAGGCAGCAGCCCGGCCGCGGCCGCTCGACATCCTCGTCGCCGAGGACAACGAGATCAATCAGATGGTCGTGCAGGCGCTGCTCGAGGACATGGGGCACCGCGTCACTATCGCGGGCGACGGTGCCGCCGTGGTCGCGGCCGCGGGGGCGAACCGCTACGACCTGATCCTGATGGACATCCAGATGCCGGGCATGAGCGGCATCGAGGCGGCGCAGCACATCCAGCGGGCCGAGAACGGCTCCGCCAAGACCCCGATCATCGCGCTTACGGCGCATGCGCTCGCGTCCGAGCGCCGGGATATCCTGGCGGCCGGCATGCAGGACCATCTCTCGAAGCCGATCAGCGTCGACGAGCTCACCCGGATGATCGAGCGCTGGACCCGGGCGGACGCCCCTTCGAGCTGACCGGAACGGGCCCCTCCGGCTCGTGTCACTTTTGGGAACCAAACGGGCGCCGCGTCGTTTCCCGGGAAAAGCCGCGCGGGACACTCGCGCAGAAAGAAAGCAAAAAAAGAAAAGGCCGCACTTGCGTACGGCCCGAGTTTAGGGAGGAAACGCCTGGAAAGGCGTGCAGCAGATCAAGAGGATCATGCTGCACTGCAAAGATAGGGCTTCCAGCGGCCGAGGCAACCCCCCGAATAACCAAATCGGTGATCGGGGGGCATATTTTTGCGCATAGCTCGACCTTCAGCCCCGCGTGTCGAGCATCCCTTGTCTCTTTGAGCAGCCTCCAGCTAGTCTCCCGCCCCGGTTGGAACCGGAATGGGGACGATTTCATGACGATGTCGGGACGATGGATGGTCCGCTTCGGACGCTTCGCCAGTGCTGCGCTCGCACTGGTGGTGGCCGCCTGCGCCCATGCGCCGAGCCCGCCCAACCCGGTCACGCAGAGCTTCGGCGATTTTGCCCCGCCCGCGGGCTACGCCCATTATCTCGCCTGCCCCGAGGCCTATTGCCTGGCCCAGCCGGACGGGGTGACACCGCCCTTCAAGGTACCGGCCGAAAAGATGCGCTTCATCGCGCGCCACGCGATCGAGGCCCTGCCGAAGACTGAGCTCATCTCGTCCGCGAACGAGGGCCTGCGTCTCGTGTTCCAGACCCATTCGGGCGGCTTGTTCGACCATACCCTGACGGTGACGATCGAGGTGGTCGACGCCGACGAGGGCGTGAGCGGGCTCGTGATCTATGGCCAGTCCGACATCCCGGGCGGCGACGCCGCCGCCCTCAAGAAGCAGATGGAGGAATGGTACGCCGCAATCTACCGCGCGGCGCACGCCTGACCGATCCTTCGCCTGCCCTTCGGCTCGAAGTTCCGCATGGCGCGGGATCGTCCCCTTCGCGCTTTGCGTTGGGCAGGGGGCTTCGACGCTGCTATTGAAGGGCCTTACCGGTTCCCCTCCAAAGAGCGCCGCCGCCAATGATTCCGCGTTACAGCCGCCCCGACATGGTCGCCATCTGGGCACCCGAAAACCGCTTCCGCATCTGGTTCGAGATCGAGGCGCATGCCTGTGACGCGCAGGCCGAACTGGGCGTCATCCCCAAGGAAGCCGCGAAGGCCGTGTGGGAGCGCGGCGCCTGGGAGATCGAGCGGATCGACGAGATCGAGCGCGAGACCAAGCACGACGTCATCGCGTTCCTGACCAACCTCGCCGAGCATGTCGGCCCCGAGGCGCGCTTCGTCCACCAGGGCATGACGTCGTCGGACGTGCTCGACACCTGCCTCGCGGTCCAGCTGAAGCAGGCGGCCGACATTCTCTTGGCCGACCTCGACCAGTTGCTGGCGGCGCTCAAGAAGCGCGCCCTCGAGCACAAGATGACGATGACCGTCGGCCGCAGCCACGGCATCCATGCTGAGCCCACGACCTTCGGCGTCAAGCTCGCCGGCTTCCATGCCGAGTTCGCGCGCAACAAGGCGCGGCTCGAAGCGGCGCGCGCCGAGATCGCGACCTGCGCCATCTCCGGTGCCGTGGGCTCTTTCGCCCAGATCGACCCGCGCGTCGAAGAGCATGTCGCGGCTAAGCTCGGCCTGACGCCCGAGCCGGTCTCGACTCAGGTCATCCCGCGCGACCGGCATGCCATGTTCTTCGGCGTCTTGGGCGTCATCGCGTCCTCGATCGAGCGGCTCGCGACCGAGGTCCGCCATCTGCAGCGCACCGAGGTGCGCGAGGCCGAGGAATATTTCTCGCCGGGCCAGAAGGGCTCGTCGGCCATGCCGCACAAGCGCAACCCGGTGCTGACCGAGAACCTGACCGGCCTCGCCCGCGTCGTGCGTTCCGCCGTGGTGCCGTTCATGGAGAACGTGGCTCTCTGGCACGAGCGCGACATCTCGCACTCTTCGGTCGAGCGCCTGCTGGCGCCGGACGCGACGGTGGCGCTTGATTTCGCGCTGGCGCGGCTCACGAGC
This sequence comes from Aliidongia dinghuensis, assembly GCF_014643535.1. Taxonomy (NCBI): domain Bacteria; kingdom Pseudomonadati; phylum Pseudomonadota; class Alphaproteobacteria; order Rhodospirillales; family Dongiaceae; genus Aliidongia; species Aliidongia dinghuensis. Next base: position 81,632 of record NZ_BMJQ01000013.1, read on the forward strand.
GTCGTCGACAAGCTGGTGGTCTACCCGGAGCAGATGCGCAAGAACCTCGACAGCCTGGGCGGGCTCGTCAATTCGCAGCGCGTGCTCTTGGCGCTGACCCAGGCCGGCCTCACGCGCGAGGACGCCTATGCCGCGGTCCAGCGCAACGCCATGCCGGCCTGGCGCGGCGAAGGCGATTTCCTGACGCTGTTGAAGAACGACCCGGCGATCAAGGGCCAGGTGAACCATGCCCAGCTCGACGCCATGTTCGACGACGCGCACCATGTGAAGCAGGTCGACACGATCTTCCGGCGCGTGTTCGGCGAAGCCTGAGCTTCCGAGGAGTCCTCAACCCATGTGCACCCTCGTCCTGCTGCGGCGCCCTGGCCACGAATGGCCGCTGATCCTGGGCGCCAATCGGGACGAGATGGTGAACCGGCCCTGGCAGGCGCCGGGGCGGCACTGGGCCGACCGGCCGAACGTGGTCGCAGGCCTGGACGAGCTCGCCGGCGGCTCCTGGTTCGGCGTCAATGACGAGGGCGTCGTGGCCGCGATCCTGAACCGGGTCGGCACACTTGGCCCCGCGGCCGGCAAGCGCTCGCGTGGCGAGCTGGTGCTGGACGCGCTCGATCATGCCGACGCGGTCGCGGCCGCCGCCGCCCTCTCTGACATCGACCCCGACGCCTATCGGCCGTTCAACCTGCTCGTCGCCGACAATCGCGACGCCTTCTGGCTCGCCCATCGCGGCGACGGGCGGATCGCGATGGTGCGGGTGACCGACGGCCTGCATATGCTGACGGCCCGCGAGCTCGACGATCCGTCGAGCCCGCGCATCCAGCGCTATCGCGAGCGCTTCAAGAATGCGACGGCGCCCGATCCGACGGCGGGTGACTGGCAGGCGTGGCAGGATCTCCTCGGCGACACGGTGCCGGGCGACGGCGAGCCGGTCGACAGCGCCATGCGCTTCGCCCGGCCCGACGGCTTCGCGACCGTGTCGAGCGCGCTCCTGGCGCTGGCGGCGCCGGGTGCCGAAGTCCGGTCGATCGGTCGCTTTGCACGCGTCGCAGGCCAGCCATCGGCATGGGGTCCGCTCGGGACCCCGTGATTGTGATTCGGTGACACTCTTGCTATAGGGACCGCGACCTCAGGCTATCATGACGATGGCGGTCCCGACCGGGGCCGCGTGGACGACCCGGCGCCGACCCCGTGGGAACGAGTTCATAGGAAACGGGTGGCAAGCATGTCCCGCCGCAGACAGATTTACGAAGGCAAGGCCAAGGTCCTGTTCGAGGGGCCTGAGCCCGGCACGCTCGTCCAGTATTTCAAGGATGACGCCGCCGCCCAGCAGAAGCGCGGCACCATCACCGGCAAGGGCGTGCTCAACAACCGCATCAGCGAATATCTGATGACCAAGCTCAACGAGCTCGGCGTGCAGACCCATTTCGTGCGGCGCCTCAACATGCGCGAGCAGCTGGTGCGCGAAGTCGAGATCATCCCGCTGCAGGTCGTCGTGCGCAACGTGGCGGCGGGCTCGCTCGCGACCCGTCTCGGCATCGCCGAGGGCACGCAGCTGCCGCGCTCGATCGTCGAGTATTACTACAAGAGCGAACCGCTCCACGACCCGATGGTGTCGGAGGAGCACATCACGGCGTTTGGCTGGGCCTCGACCCAGGACCTGGACGACATGATGGCCATGGCGCTGCGCGTCAACGACTTCCTCTCCGGCCTGTTCCTGGGCGTCGGCATCCGCCTCGTCGATTTCAAGCTCGAGTTCGGCCGGCTGTGGAACAACGACGAGATGCGCATCATCATCGCCGACGAGATCAGCCCGGACAGCTGCCGCCTCTGGGACATCAAGACCAACGACAAGATGGACAAGGACCGGTTCCGCGAGGACCTGGGCCAGGTCGAGGAGGCCTATCAGGAGGTCGCCCGCCGGCTCGGCATCCTGCCGGAGGGCGGGCCTGCGGACCTCAAAGGTCCGAAGACGATGCAATAACCCTGCTCTCAAGGGATGAGCTGCGAATGAAGATCAAGGTCCATGTCACCCTCAAGCCCGGCGTGCTCGATCCGCAGGGGTCCGCCATCGGCCACGCCCTCGCTTCGCTGGGCTTCGCCGGCGTCGAGAACGTGCGCCAGGGCAAGTATATCGAGCTCGACCTGGCCGAGACCGATCCGGCCAAGGCGCGCGAGACCGCGCGTGCCATGTGCGACAAGCTGCTCGCCAATACGGTCATCGAGAATTATGCGATCGACCTCGCCTGACGGCCCGTCGCCGAACAGCAGGTCCCGCTAGCCATGATGCCGGCGGCAGACCTCCCTCGCCGCCCTTCGGGCCGAAGTTGCGCCTTGAAGCCCTTCGGCCCTTTCGTTTTCGCGCCACGCCATAGAGGGCCGCATCCATGAAGACCGCCGTTGTCGTCTTCCCCGGATCCAATTGCGATCGCGACGTCGCCGTCGCCGTCGAGAACATCACCGGCACCAAGCCGCACATGGTCTGGCACCGCGACACGGAGCTGCCCGAGGTCGACCTGGTCGTACTGCCCGGCGGCTTTTCCTACGGCGACTATCTCAGGGCCGGCGCCATGGCCGCCCATTCGCCGATCATGCGCACGGTCAAGGACAAGGCCGAGCGGGGCCTGCCGGTCTTGGGCATCTGCAACGGCTTCCAGGTGCTGACCGAGATGGGCCTGCTGCCCGGCGCGCTCATGAAGAACCGCGGCATCAAGTTCATCAATCGCTTCGTCCATACCCGGGTCGAGCAGAGCCAGACGATCTTCACCAACAAATATTCGGCCGGCACGGTGATCTCGATCCCGATCGCCCACTCGATCGGCAACTATTTCGCCGACGAGGCGACGCTCGACCGGCTGGAGACCCGTGGGCTCGTGGCCTTCCGCTATTGCGACGAGGCGGGCGAGCTCCGCGACGACGCCAATCCCAACGGCTCGGCGCGCAACATCGCCGGCATCTACAACGAAACGAAGACCGTGCTTGGCTACATGCCCCATCCGGAGCGCGCCTGCGATCCCTTGACCGGCGGCACCGACGGCCGCGGTATTTTCGAGAGCCTGCTCGGAGCCCTGTCGTGAGCCAGACCCCCGTGAGCGAAAAGATCACTCCCGAAGTCGTCGCCCAGCACGGACTGACCCCGGAAGAGTACCAGCGCTGCCTCAACATCATGGGGCGCGAGCCGAACCTGACGGAATTGGGCGTCTTCTCGATGATGTGGAGCGAGCACTGCTCCTACAAGTCGTCGAAGGTGCATCTGAAGACCCTGCCGACCACCGGTCCCAAGGTCATCTGCGGCCCGGGCGAGAATGCCGGCGTCATCGACATCGGCGACGGCCAGGCCGCCATCTTCAAGATGGAGAGCCACAACCACCCGTCGTTCATCGAGCCGTACCAGGGTGCGGCGACCGGCGTCGGCGGCATCCTGCGCGACGTCTTCACCATGGGGGCGAGGCCAGTCGCCAATCTGAACGCGCTCCGCTTCGGCAGCCCGGACCATCCGAAGACCCGGCATCTCGTGGCCGGAGTGGTTGCCGGCATCGGCGGCTATGGCAATTCGGTCGGCGTGCCGACGGTCGGCGGCGAGACCAATTTCCACGCCTCCTACAACGGCAACATCCTGGTCAACGCCATGACCGTGGGCTTGGCCGAGCAGGACAAGATCTTCTATTCGGCCGCCGCCGGCCCGGGCAATCCGGTGATCTACGTCGGCGCCAAGACCGGCCGCGACGGCATCCATGGCGCCACCATGGCATCGGCCGAGTTCAGCGAGGATTCGGAGGCGAAGCGCCCGACCGTGCAGGTCGGCGACCCGTTCACCGAGAAGCTGCTGATCGAAGCCTGCCTCGAGCTCATGGCCGGCGATGCCATCGTCGCGATCCAGGACATGGGGGCCGCGGGCCTGACCTCCTCCTCGGTCGAGATGGCCGGCAAGGGCGGACTCGGCATCGAGCTGCACATCGACCGGGTGCCGATGCGTGAGACCGGCATGACGCCCTATGAGGTCATGCTGTCGGAGAGCCAGGAGCGCATGCTGATGGTGCTGAAGCCCGGCCGCGAGGCCGAGGCGAAGCGCATTTTCGACAAGTGGGAGCTCGACTTCGCCGTGATCGGCAACGTCACGACGACGGGCCATCTCGTGCTCAGGATGCATGGCGAGACGGTCGCCGACCTGCCCCTGGAGCCGCTCTTTAGCCAGGCGCCAGAATATAACCGCCCGTGGGAGCCGACGCCGGCCCAGGCCGAGATCACGGCCCGGGACGTGGCGGCGCCCAAGGACCTGAGCGTCGCGCTCAAGACCTTGATCGGCTGCCCCGACGTCGCCAGCAAGCGCTGGATCTGGGAGCAGTACGACAGCTCGGTCATGGGCGACACGGTGCTGAAGTCGGGCGGCGACGCCTCGCTGGTGCGCGTCCATGGCCGGCGGAAGGGCCTGGCGCTCACGACCGACTGCACGCCGCGCTATGTCTTCGCCGATCCGGTCCGGGGCGGCGCCCAGGCGGTCGCCGAGAGCTGGCGCAACATCACGGCGGTGGGCGCCCTGCCGATCGCCATCACCGACAACATGAACTTCGGCAACCCGGAACGGCCGCGAATCATGGGCCAGTTCGTGGGCGCCATTCAGGGCATCCGCGAGGCCTGCCTGGCGCTGGAATATCCGGTCGTCTCGGGCAATGTCTCGCTCTACAACGAGACGAACGGCGAGGCGATCCTGCCGACCCCGGCGATCGGCGGCGTGGGATTGATCGACGACGTGGCGAAGGCGGTCGGCATCAAGCTCAACGCCGACGGCGAGAGCCTGGTGCTGATCGGCGCCACGGCGGGTCAGCTCGGAGCCTCGCTCTACCTGCGCGAGGTCGAGGGCCGCGAGGACGGCGCTCCGCCGCCGGTCGATCTCGCGGTCGAACGCCGCAACGGCGATTTCGTGCGCGGCCAGATCCTGGCCGGCAAGGTCACGGCCTGCCATGATCTCTCGGACGGCGGCCTCTTGGTGGCACTGGTCGAGATGGCCGCCGCCGGCAAGCGTGGCGCCCGGATCGACGCGGTGCCGGCCGACGTGCCGCTGCACGGCGCCTATTTCGGCGAGGACCAGGCGCGCTATCTCGTCTCGACGACGGACGCGGCGGCCCTCATCGACGCGGCCAAGGCCGCGGGCGTGCCGGCGCTCCGCCTGGGCGTCACCGGCGGCGACGCGATCGAGGCACCGGGCCTCGGCCGCGTGTCGCTCACCGAGCTCGTCAAGATCAATACCGAATGGCTGCCCGCCTATATGGCGGCGGAAGAGTAAGCAGAAGGATCGTCACCCATGGCCATGGAAGCCTCTCGTATCGCCGAATACATCAAGGCGGCCCTGCCCGACGCGGAGGTCGAGATCGACGACCTGCGCGGCGACGGCGACCACTATGCCGCGACCGTCCGGTCCGCGGCCTTCAAGGGCAAGAGCCGCGTCCAGCAGCATCAGATGGTCTATCAGGCGCTGCAGGGCCGCATGGGCACTGAGCTGCATGCATTGCAGCTTACTACTCACCCCCTCGACGCCTGAGACGGATCGTCCTACATATTGGATGACGGGCCTACCTCCGGCCTCGGAGCTTTACCCAAGGATCACGCCAGCATGAGCGACACCGCCGTTTTCGACCGTATCAAGGACGATATTTCGACCAATCCGGTCGTCCTCTACATGAAGGGCACGCCCGTTTTCCCGCAGTGCGGCTTTTCGGCCGGCGTGGTGCAGGTGCTGAGCCGCATGGGCGTCAAGTTCAAGGGCATCGACGTGCTGGCCGATCCGTCCATCCGCCAGGGCATCAAGGAATTCGCCCAGTGGCCGACGATCCCGCAGCTCTATGTGAAGGGCGAGTTCGTCGGCGGCGCCGACATCATACGCGAGATGTACCTGAACGGCGAACTCGCCGCCCTGCTGCGCGACAAGGGCATCGAGTTCAAGGAATAAGCCGGCCGCACTTTCCGGCCTTGAGGGCGGCTCTCCCTGACGGGAGGGGCCGCCCTCTGCATTTTTATGGGCCGGGGTCCAAGCGCTCATGAAGATCCGAGGCCTGAACATCGTCGATTCCGCCGAGGCGGCGCAAGTGCTGGCCCTGCAACGCCGCTCCTATCGGCTGGAGGCGGCGCTCATCGGCACGGACGACATCCCGCCGCTTCGTGAAAGCCTGACCAATCTCCAATCGTCCGGGGAGACCTTCTTCGGCGCCTTCGAGGGCGAGCGGCTGTGCGGTGCCATCGCCTACAAGGTGATCGGCGACACGCTCGACCTGCACCGCGTGATGGTGGATCCCCAGTTCCTGCGCCGCGGCATTGCGAGCGCCCTCATCGGCTTCGTCAAAGCCCTGGAGTTTCGAACCCTGCGCACCATCGTCTCGACCGGCAGCCGAAACGAGCCGGGGCGCCAGCTTTATGCCCGGCTGGGCTTCGTCGAGATCGGGGAGCGCGAGGTAGCACCGGGCCTGTTTGTCACCGCGTTCGAACGAACCAAAGCCGCAATCCCAACGAAGCCCTAGCGGCAGGCCTCACAAATCACCGACCCGTCACGCTGCGGTAAAACGCGACCGCTACCTTGGAAACGGTTCTTTAACCATAACCGCAACAAGGGAGCCTGCAATGCTACGTCGAGGATACCGGGAGTGGGTGGCCGCTGCCGCCACGCTTGCTACCATTTCGACGCACGTTGCCTATGCCGATCCCCTTCTGGGGTCCGGCACCGTCGACCGCGCGCTGGTCATCAGCATCGACGGCATGCACGCCGTGGACTTCGAGAACTGTTCCAAGGGTGTCGCCCCGATCGATGGCGGCACGCCCTATTGCCCGCATCTTGCGGGCTTGGCACAGCGCGCCGTCTTCTACGAGCAGGCGACGACGTCGAAGCCGTCCGACTCCTTTCCGGGCCTGACCGCCATCGTCACCGGCGGCTCGCCGCGCTCGACGGGTGCCTTCTACGACGTGAGCTACGACCGCTCGCTGTCGCCGCCGGCCAAGACGACGCCCTACGGCATCGTCGGCGGCGCCGATCTCTGCCCGAAGGTCGTAGGCACGCAAATCGGCTTCGACGAGGAGATCGACGTCGACCTGACGAAGATCGACGCCGGCGGCGGCATCGATCCGGGCTACCTGCCGCGCGATCCGAAGAACCATTGCGCGCCGGTCTATCCGCACAGCTTCATCCGCGTGAACACCATGTTCGAGGTGGTGAAGGCGAACGGCGGCTATACCGCCTGGTCCGACAAGCACCAGTCCTACGAGCTGGTAAAGGGCAAGAGCGGCCTCGGCGTCGATGATTTCTATGCGCCCGAGATCAACTCGATCCCGGTGGCACTGCCCCAGGTGACGCTCGCCGCCTGCAACCCGCTGCCCGACCAGACCAAGGTCTCGAGCAGCGACGCGTGGACCGACAGCTTCGCCAACATCCGCTGCTACGACAGCCTCAAGGTCCAGGCGATCCTGAACGAGATCAACGGCCGCCGGCATGACGGCACGGCGTCGGCGCCGGTGCCGAACGTGTTCGGCATGAATTTCCAGGCGGTGAGCGTCGGCCAGAAGCTGATCGAAAAGAGCATCGGCGTCACCGGCGGCTACACCGATCCCTATGGCGTGCCGACCCCGGCGCTGCTCGACGAGATCAAGTTCGTCGATCATTCGATCGGCCTCATGGTCGAGGCACTCCGGACGCGCGGCCTGCTCGACCGCACGCTCATCATCATCAGCGCCAAGCACGGCCAGTCGCCGACCGACCCGAAGCGGGTCCTGCGCATCCCGGCGGACAATTCGAGCCTGGCACCACCGTCGGCGATCCTGAGCCCGAACGGCGTCGGGCCGGGCTTCCCGGTCGTGCAGGCGCTTGAGGACGACGTCTCGCTCATTTGGCTCAGCGAGAACAACCTGACCCAGACCGCCGGCAACGTGGCGCTGCTCGAGGCGCATGCGAACCAGATCGGTGCCGCCGGCGGCCAGATCTACGCCGGTCCGACCTTGAACCTGTTCTTCAACGACCCGGCCAAGGATCCGCGCGTGCCCAACATCATCGTCACGCCCAACGTCGGCGTCGTCTACACCGGCGGCAAGAAGAAGCTGGCCGAGCACGGCGGCTTCGCCCATGACGACACCAACGTCATGCTGCTGGTCGCCCACCCGTCCCTGGCGCCGAACACGATCAGCACGCCGGTCGCGACGGCCCAGATCGCCCCGACCGTGCTGGCCGCCCTCGGCCTCAACCCGGGCGCGCTCGACGCGGTCCGGCTCGAAGGCACGCCGGTGCTGCCCGCCCTTCAGCACTGAGCCCGTTTTAAAGAACCTTTGGCGGCGGCCCTTCCCGGGCCGCCGCCTTTCGTTTCAGGCGGCACTCGCGCCCTTGCAGGGTTCCGCGACCCAGCGCTTGGTGTAGTCGAGCGCTTCGCCGGTCTCCAGATAGCTCTTGAGGCTTGAGAGAATCGCTGGCCAACCGTTCCGGACCGAATCCTCGACCTCACTGCCCTCGGCCCAGATCTCGTGCACCACCGTGAGGCGGACATTGGCCGGGCTCGCCTGTTCCAGCGTGAAGGTCACGCGTGTCGGCGGCGGCGGGGTCACGCCCGCGGCGGCATAGGTCCAGGTGATCGCGAGGTGCCGGGGCGGGTCGATCGCGAGCACCTCGCCTTGCACGCCGTCATAGCGGCCGTCGGCCATGCGGAAGCGCACCGGCGCGCCGAGGGTCCAGGCCGATTCGATCTCCCGCCCGGCCCAATATTCGCGACTGACCGCCCCTTGCGTCAGCGCTGCCCAGACGCGCTCGATCGGTGCGGCGATGTAGATCGCGTAGACGAAATCCGGCTTATTCATCTTGCCTCTCCTCCAAGCGTTGTTTGAGCCGCCCGAGTGCGGCCACGCTGTCGCGCTCGTATTTGCCGATCCAGCGTTCGTAGATCTCGTGGATCGGCACCGGGTTCAGGTAATGCAGCTTCTCCCGCCCACGCCGGACGGTCGTGACCAGCGCCGCCGCCTCAAGCAGCGCCAGATGCTTGGTCACCGCCTGGCGGCTCATGGCGAGGTCCTCGCACAATTCGCCCAAGGTCTGGCCATTGCGTTGGTGCAGCCGGTCCAGCAGCTGCCGGCGGCTGGCATCGGCCAGGGCCTTGAAGACTTGATCCATGCTCATTGGCCTCAACAATAGGCAACCATTTAGTTGCATGTCAAGACGCGCGCCAAGCTGGCTGGTTCGTGCTTGAATGCCGCCTCCTTCCCCCCAGCCCCTCCCCTTCGAAAAGATCCCCAATGCCCGACGCCGCCGACGCTCGCCTCAACCAGTTCCTGGACGACGCCTTCCGCGAGGAGCTGACGCTCATGCCCGAGGTCGCGACCATGTGGGGCCGGCCGGAGGGCAAGGCGCGCTGGGGCGACCAATCGGATGCCGGGCGCGAGGCGGAGTTCCGCCTGGCCGAACGGCTGCTGGGCGAGCTCGAGCGCGGCTTCCCGCTCGATGGCCTCAGCCCCGAAGGCCGGCTCAGTCACCGCCTGTTCTCCGAGCGTTGCCGCCAGCGCCTGGCGCTCGAGCCGCACCGCTGGCTGCTCTACCCGGTCACCCACATGCTGGGGCCGCACAGCCTGCTGCCGATGACCCTGGTGACGGCCCATCAGATTGCCACACCGGCCGATGCCGAGGCCTACGTGGCTCGGCTCGCCGGACTCGGCCCGGCGATCGACCAGCTGCTGAGCGCGGTCGAGGCGCGCCGGGCCAGGGGCATCGCGGCACCCGGCCTGACCTATCCCAAGATGATCGCCGCGGCACGGGCGCTCGTCACCGGCCAGCCGTTCGGGCCGGGCGGCACGAGCCCGCTCCTCGCCGACTTCACCGCCAAGCTCGATCGCCTCGCCCTGCCGGACGAGCGGCGGGCGGCGCTCGCTGCCGCGGCGACGGCGGCGCTGGGCCAGCACATGGGGCCGGCCTATCGCCGCTTCATCGCCGCGATTGAGCGGCTCGAGGCGGAGGTAGAGCCGGCTTACGGCCTCTGCCGGTTCCCCGGCGGGCGCGAAGCCTATGCCGCCCTGCTGCGCCGCGAGACCACGCTCGAGCTTTCCGCCGAGGCGGTGAGCGCGCTCGGCCGGCGCGAGCTCGCGCGCATCCATGAGGAGATGCACGCGATCATGACGCGCGTCGGGTTTGCGGGCGACCTCGCAGCGTTCATCGCCTGGATGCGCGAGGCGCCCGAGCTGCATCTCGAGAACGACGCCGCCGGCAAGGCCGCCTATCTTGCCCGCGCCCAGGCAACGGTCGATGCCATGCAGCGCCGCTTGTCCGACATCGTCGGCCGGCTGCCGAAGGCAGCGCTCGAGGTCACGCCGATGGTGGGATTCAATCAAGGCTCGGCAACGGCCGCCTTCTATACCCAGCCGGCCAGCGACGGCAGCCGGCCGGGCTATCTCGAGGTGAACCTCGTCGACGTGGCGCAGAACCCGATCTACCAGATCGAGGCGCTGATGCATCACGAGGGCGTGCCCGGCCACCATCTGCAGATCGCGATCGCCATGGAGCTCGACGGGCTGCCGCTGTTCCGCCGGCTCGACATCTGCAACGCCCACGCCGAGGGCTGGGCGCTCTATGCCGAGAAATTCCCGAAGGAACTGGGCTTCTACCAGGATCCCTACGCCGATTTCGGCCGGCTCTCTATGGAGGCCTGGCGTGCCGCGCGCCTGGTCGTCGACCCGGGCATCCACCACCAGGGCTGGAGCCGCGACGAGGCGATCCGCTTCATGACCGAGAATACGGCGGAATCGCCGCTCAACATCGCGATCGAGGTTGACCGCTATTTCGTCTTCCCCGGCCAGGCGACGTCCTATGCCGTGGGCCTGATCGAGATCCTGCGGCTCCGCGCCGAGGCCGAGGCGAAGCTCGGCCACCGGTTCGACCGGCGCCAATTCCACGACACGCTTTTGGGCCACGGCTCGGTGCCGCTGCCGATCCTCAGCGAACTGGTCGGAGACTGGGTCGCCGCGCGCGCCGCCTAGGTCGAAAATCCAATCAGCAGCGGCCGTCCACGGATGGTTTCGGCCAGGCGTTGGCCAACGCCGCTCCTCGATCTTGTGTGCATTGCCACACTTTAAAGGTAACTGGATGCGCTATCTTCTCGTCGCTCGTGTGGATCTTATCGTCCCGCGTCATGCGAGAGGAACTTCAACATGGTTCTTCCCATCGCAACCAAAGTGCTCGGTGCAGCTGGCCTGAAACGCGAAACACCCGGCAAGAAGCCTGATCAAAAAACGGCCGGGCTGTCGTACGAGCAACGCGTCGGCTGGCTTCGTCGCCTCGTCGCCCTTTCCACGCAGGACGGCCGAAGCCTCGCGTCGTGGAAAGCCGAAATCGAGGTGGCATTGAGTGGCGCCCCGATTTTCGCCGAGCTTCGAAAACAGGTCGAACGGCTGCCAAGTTCAGCAGACGGCACAACGACGACGCGCTCGCGACGGCGCACGAAGGCAACGGAGGAGGGAGACCAGACGGCGGCGCCTCCACCACCGCCACCGCCACCGCTCGACGAGAAGGAGATCGCGGCGAGGCTCCGAGAGACGATCGACACGGCCATCCGCATTGTTGAAGGAATGCCGGTTGCCCTGATCAGCGACGAATTTCGGGCGCAGGTGAATAGCGAGGTCAAAGACCTGTTCTACAAGGAGCTCCGCAGGGTGACGCCGTTCGTCGTCGTGCTCCTCGCCGGTGGGACCGTTTTCGGCGCTGTGCATTTCAGTGGGATTGTCGGGGAAGTCGATCAAGCATCGACGGCGGCTAAGCGCGAAATCGCGCTCGTGAAAGACGACGCGGCAAAGGCAGCGATCGAGGCACAGCGCATTGTCGACTCAATGCAGACCAACACTAAGGCCGCTCAAGAGGCGTTGGCCAAGCTGAACGAAAAGGTCGATGTTTCGGAACATCAGCTGGGCGAGCGCCTCGACAGGGTCAGCGCAAACATTTCGACAGCCGAGACGGGGACAACGGATCTTCAGAAGCAGGTGGCAGGGCAAAAGCAAGCGCTGGCAGACCTCAGCGCGCAACTGGCCAACGTCCAGACCGCCGCAACGAACGCGAGTAATGTCGCGAAAGAGCTCAACGACTTCGTCACGGCGGCGAACACAATTCACGCTCTCGGCGAGCCGGCGCGAGACGACCTGATCTCGCGGGCGCAAGTTTTCCTCCGTCAGTTCGATCTTCTGACCTGGGCGGCGTTTTCGGTCGCGGCCCTATCGCTCTTGGTGACGGGCTATGTGCTCGGGCGGAGCCGGAGAACCGGCATGAGACGGACCAACACCGCACCGCCCCTTTCGACGGTCACCTGAAACCATCACAATCAGCTTTTCACCCTAGTTCGCCCCAACCGACGACGGCACGACCAGCACTTTGTCGACGCGGTGGCCGTCCATGTCGACGACCTCGAAGCGCCAGCCGTCGACCGTGATGTGGTCGGCGACGCGCGGCACGCGCTTCATGCGCGCCATGAGGAAGCCGCCCAGCGTGTGGAAGTCGCCGGTATCCTCCTCCGGCAGCGCCTTCAAGCCCAGCGCGTCCTTGACGTCGTCGACCGGCGTCAGGCCCTCGATCAGCCAGGAGCCATCCGCGCGCTTGACGATGCCCTGTTCCGCCGTCTCGCCCTGCTCGGCAATATCGCCGACCAGCGCCTGCAAGATGTCGTGCAGGGTCACGATCCCGTCGAAATCGCCGTATTCATCGACGATGAGCGCCAGCGGCTCGCCCGTCTTGCGGAGCGTCTCCAGCAGCTTCAGGGCCGGTACCGTGTTCGGCACGTAGAGCGGCGGCCGAATGAGCGCGCGCAGGTCGACCTTCTCCCCGGCCAGCGCCACCGCCAGCAGATCCTTGACCTGCAGGATGCCGACGACATTGTCCGGGCCGCCTTCGACCACCGGGAAACGCGACAAGTCCGACGCCTTGATCTTCTCGAGATTGGCCTCGAGCCCGTCCTCGATGTCGATAAGCTCGACCTGGGTGCGCGGCGTCATGATCGCGTCGACGTGCCGGTCGCCGAGCCGGAGCGCCATCTGCACGATCGAGGATTCGGCCTCGTGGAATTCGCCGGCCGCCGCCCCTTCGCGCATCATCAGGTTGATTTCCTCCTCCGTCACCGGCGTGGAGGAGGGCTTCGAGATCGGAACCAGCTTGAGCACGAGATTGGTGGCACCGCTCAAGAACCATTCCGCTGGCGAAACGACGCGCATCACCAGCGTCATGAGCCGGGCAAGCCTCAGCGATATCGCTTCTGGATGGCTGATCGCGATGCGCTTCGGCACCAGCTCGCCGATCACGACGGTCAGGAACGAGATGCTGAGAACGATGATGCCGACGGCAAGCGGATGGGCGTAGTCGCCGATCCCCGGGATGTCTGCCAGCACGTCCGCGAGCGGGTTTACGAAAGTATCGCCGCCGATGGTCGAGACGCTGACGCCGATGAGCGTGATGCCGATCGAGACGGTTGAGAGAAAGCGCCCGGACTGGCTGAGCAGCGCCAGCGCTGCCTGCGCGCCCCGGTTGCCGTTGTTGGCGGCGGCCTGCAGGCGGGTGCGCCGGGCTCCGACGAGCGCCAGCTCCGCCATGGCGAAAACGCCATTGAGCACAACGAGGAAGAGGAGGAGCAGGATCTCGAGCAGCATGTCGGTCTGAGGGATCATAGCACGGGCGCCGCCGGATGGGCGATCGGCCTCAAGCCCTTCGCGCATAAAAGAAAAGCCGCCCCGGAGGGCGGCTTTCCCAAAATCGGTCGGACCGATCCCGGATCAGCGCGAGTAGAATTCGACGACCAGGTTCGGCTCCATCTGCACCGGATAGGGCACGTCGGCGAGCTTCGGCGCACGGACGAACTTGCCCTTGAGCGAGCCGGCATCGACCTCGTGATAGCCAGCGAAATCGCGCTCGCCCGAGGCGACCGCCTCCAGCACCAGCGCCATCTGCTTCGACTTGTTGCGCACCTCGATCGTGTCGCCGTCCTTCACCTGGTAGGACGCGATGTTGACGCGCTTGCCGTTGACGGTGACATGGCCGTGGTTGACGAACTGGCGGGCGGAAAACACGGTCGGCACGAACTTCATGCGGTAGACGACCGCGTCCAGACGGCGCTCCAGCAGCTCGATCAGGTTCTCGCCGGTGTCGCCGCGGCGGCGCACGGCCTCGTCATAGAGGCGGCGGAACTGGCGCTCGCCGATGTTGCCGTAATAGCCCTTGAGCTTCTGCTTGGCCATCAGCTGCGTGCCGTAGTCGGTCGGCTTCTTGCGGCGCTGACCATGCTGGCCCGGACCATATTCGCGGCGGTTGAGCGGGCTCTTGCCGCGGCCCCACAGGTTGACGCCGAGGCGGCGGTTGATCTTGTACTTGGATTCCTGACGCTTGCTCATGGCACTCTCGTTCGGGACCGCGTTTTCGGTCCCCTATTGTCCCGGTAGTCCCCCGTCAGACCTGCCCTCAGGCCACGGAGGCGGGCAGCCCCCGCAAAGGCGGGAACCCCACATTCCCGGGAATGGGAAGGCGCGGACTATACGGCGTCGCGGGCCCGTGTCAACCGCCCGCCCCGCTTTGCATGGCCGATGCGCATCCTAGCCGCAGCGCCCTCACCCCCGCCGCCTGAGCTGGACCAGCGCGGTGATGACGCCGTGCAGCGTCTTCACGTCCTGCTCGGTCATGTTGGCGCGGGTCAGCAGGTTGCGCAGGTTGCGGATCGTGTGGCCGCGCTTTTCCGGCGGGTGGAAGAAGCCGCCGGTGTCGAGCTCGGCTTCGAGATGGGCGAACAGGTGCACCAGATCGCCGTGGGTCGCCGGTGGCGAGATTGCCGGCACCGTCTCGGCCGGCATCGGCTCGGCCGTGCGTTTGCGCCATTCCCAGCCGATGAGCAGCACCGCCTGCGCCAGGTTGAGCGAGGTGAAGCCCGGGTTGAGCGGGAAGGTGACGGCCGCGTCGGCCAGCGCCACCTGGTCGTTGGTCAGGCCCGAACGCTCGCGCCCGAACAGCACGCCGCAGCGGCCGCCCTGCGCGGTCTCGGCGACCATGCGGTCGGCCGCAGCATCAGGCGACATTACCGGCTTCACCATGTCGCGGAGCCGCGCCGTCGTCGCGTAGACATGCTGGAGATCGGCGATCGCCGCCTCGGTCGTGTCGAACAGCCGCACACCGTCGATCACGATGTCGGCACCGGCGGCGGCCGCCCGTGCCGGCTCCGACGGCCAGCCGTCGCGCGGATTGACCAGGCGCAGGTCAGTGAGCCCGCAGTTCAGCATGGCCCGCGCCACGGCGCCGATGTTCTCGCCCAGCTGCGGCTCGCACAGGATGACGGCGAGGCCCCCAACCATGGGCTCAGCGCTCATAGGCTCAGATCTCCGCGCGGCGCCAGATCGTGCCGCCGGGCCCGTCCTCGAGCGAAATGCCGGCGTCGGTCAGTTCCTTGCGGATCCGGTCGGCCTCGGCGAAGTCACGGCGGGCCCGCGCCTCGATGCGGGCGGCAATCAACTGCTCGACCTCGGCATCATCGAGCCCGCCCGCTCCTTCCGGCCGCCACCGGAACCAGGCCTCGGGATCCTCGCCCAAGAAGCCCATGACCTCGCCGCTCGCAAGCAGCGCGCCCTTGGCCTCGGCCTTCGCCGTCAGGGTCTTCGCCTTGTTGAGCGCGGTCGCGAGCTCATGCAGCACGGCCTGGGCCTGCGGCGTATTGAGGTCGTCGGCGAGTGGTGCCATCACCGGCGGCTCGGCCGGATAGGCGGGCGTCACGTCGGCCACGGCGCGCAAGGCGCCGTAGAACCGGTCGAGCGCCCCCTTGGCCTCGCGCACCCGCTCATCGTTCCAATCGAACGGCTCGCGATACTGCGCCGACAGCATGGCATAGCGCAGCGCCTCGCCCGGGAAGCGCTTCAGCAAATCATGGACCGTCTCGATGTTGCCGAGCGACTTCGACATCTTCTCGCCGGCGAAGTCGAGGAAGGCATTGTGCATCCAGACGTTCACGAACGGCTTGCCGCCATGCGCGCACAGGCTCTGCGCCAGCTCGTTCTCATGGTGCGGGAAGATCAGGTCGACGCCGCCGCCATGGATGTCGAAGGTCTCGCCCAGATGCGCCTCCGACATGGCGGAGCATTCGATATGCCAGCCGGGCCGGCCGCGGCCCCAGGGGCTGTCCCAACCGGGCTCGCCGTCCTTGGACGGCTTCCACAGCACGAAGTCGGCCGGAGCCGCCTTGTAGGGCGCCACCTCGACCCGGGCGCCGGCGATCATGTCGTCGAGATTGCGGCCGGACAGGCTGCCGTAGGTCGGCAGGGAGGCGACGGAGAAGAGGACATGCCCCTCGGCAACATAGGCATGACTGCGCTCGACCAGCGTCTCGATCATGCGCACCATCTCGCCGATATGCTCGGTCGCGCGCGGCGTCAGCGTCGGCGGCAGGGCGCCGACCGCCGCCATGTCCAGGTCGTACTGGCGGCCGGTGCGCTCCGTCACCTCGCGGATCGTCTCGCCGCTCTTTGCCGCCGCCGCGATGATCTTGTCGTCGACGTCGGTGATGTTGCGGGCGTAGGTCACATGGTCCGCGCCATAGACCGTGCGCAACACGCGGAACAACAGGTCGAACACGATGACCGGCCGCGCGTTGCCGATATGGGCATAGGAATAAACCGTCGGTCCGCAGACATACATGCGAACGTTCGTCGGGTCGATCGGCCGGAAGGCTTCCTTGCGGCGGGTGGCGGTGTTGTGGAGCGTGAGCGGCACGGGCGCTTCTTTCTCGGGCGAAGACGGCTGATCCGAAGGGTTTATGCGGTGCTGAGGCCGCGCAAGTCCAGCGCTAGTCCGGACAGGCACACCCTCGCAAAACGCCGCCGGCGCTACGCCGCATGGCCTTCGAGCCGCTTCAAGGCCTTGTCCCGCCCGATGAGCGGCAGGAGCCGGGCCAGTTCCGGGCCGTGATCGAGGCCGGTGAGCGCAAGGCGCAGCGGCAGGAACAGGCTCCGCCCCTTGCGCCCGGTCTCGGCCTTGACCGCCTCGGTCCAGCGCGCCCAGCTGTCGCCGTCGAACGGGCCCGCCGGCAATAGGCCAGCCGCCGTCGCCATGAAATCCCTATCGTTCACGTCCGGCGTGATCTCGCCATGCACGACCTGCCACCAGACGCCCGCATCTGACAGACGCAGGAGATTGCCGCGCACGGCGTCCCAGAACGCGGCATCGGCGCCGGCCGGCAGCCGGTCGGCGACAGCCTCGAACGGCAGTGCATGCATCAGCTTGGCATTCAGATGCTCGAGCTCGACGATATCGAGTTTCGGCTGGCTGCGGCCGAACTTCGCGATGTCGAATTCGCCCACCAACTGGGTCTGATCGGTGCGGAGCTCGATCGGGTCCGACGTGCCGAGCTTGGCGAGCAGGCTCAGGATCGACATCGGCTCGATGCCGTCGTCGCGCAAGTTCTCGAGGCTGATGGCGCCGGCCCGCTTCGACAGCTTGCCGCCCTGCGCGTCGGCGATCAGCGAGAAATGGGCGAAGGTCGGCACCTTGCCGCCCAGAGCCTCGAACAGCTGGATCTGCACCGCCGTGTTGGCGACGTGATCCTCGCCGCGAATGATGTGCGTGATCTCGAACGCGATGTCGTCGACGACCGAGGAGAGCGTGTAGAGCGGCTGGCCGTCGGCCTTGATCAGTACCGGGTCGCTCATGCTGCCGGCTTGGATCTCGACCGGGCCGCGCACGAGATCGGTCCAGGCCGTCGTGCCGCGCTCGAGCTTGAAGCGCCAGGTCGGCTTCTCGCCGGCGGCAAGCTTGTCGGCGATCTCCTTCGGCGTCAGCTTCAAGGCCGCCCGGTCGTAGATCGGTGGCCGGCCGCGCGACAGCGCCAGCTTGCGCTTGAGCTCGAGCTCCTCCGGCGTCTCGAAGCACGGATAGAGCCGCCCCGACGCGCGCAGCTTGTCGGCCGCGGCGGCGTATTCCGCGAACCGGTCCGACTGGCGGACGAACAGATCCCAGGTGAGACCGAGCCATTTGAGATCGGTCTCGATCGCGACGGCATGTTCCGCCGTCGACCGCTCGAGGTCGGTATCGTCGATGCGCAGCATGAGCCGGCCACCGGATTTCCTGGCATAGAGCCAGTTGACGATGGCGGTTCGGACGTTGCCGAGATGCAGCCGGCCCGTCGGGCTCGGCGCGAAACGCAGAATGGGGGTCACTCAGCCGCCCTGAAACGAATTGGTGATCGGGTAGCGCCGATCCCGCCCGAAGGCGCGGCGCGTCGTCTTGACGCCCGGGGGCGCCTGGCGACGCTTGTACTCCGCCCGGTCCAGCATGCGCCAGACCCGCATGACCGTGTCCGGCGCATGGCCGCGCGCCGCGATCGCATCGGGCGTCATCTCGCGCTCGATCAGGCATTCCAGGATATCGTCCAGCACGTCGTAGGGCGGCAGCGTGTCCTGGTCCTTCTGGTTGGGCTTCAGTTCCGCGGTCGGCGGCTTGGTGATGATGCGCTCCGGCATGACCGGCCCGTCGGGGCCGAGTGCTCCCGCGGGCTTGTTCGCGTTGCGCCAGCGCGCGAGCGCGAACACGGTCGTCTTGTAGATGTCCTTCAGCACCGCATAGCCACCGCACATGTCGCCGTAGAGCGTCGCATATCCGACCGACATCTCGGATTTGTTGCCGGTCGACAGCACCATCCAGCCGAACTTGTTCGAGAGCGCCATGAGCGTGATGCCCCGGGCGCGGGACTGCAGGTTCTCCTCGGTGATGTCGCTGTCGCGCCCGGCAAAGGCCGGTGCCAGCATCTCCCCGAACGCCTCGACCGCCGGCGCGATGGCGACCGAGCGATAATCGACGCCCAGGAGCTTGGCCGCAGCCTCGGCGTCCTCGAGACTGTCGGACGAGGTGTAGTGGTAAGGCAGCATCACGCAATGCACCTTGTCGGGCCCGAGCGCGTCGGCCGCAACCGCCGCCGACAGCGCCGAATCGATGCCCCCCGACATGCCGAGCACGACGCCCGGGAAGCGGTTCTTGGTCACGTAGTCACGCAGGCCCAGCACCATCGCCTGATAGGTGGCGGCCAACCCCTCCTCCGGCGGTACCATCAGGCCAGGCTCGATTACCCAGCGCTCGTCGTCGTCGAGCCGCCAGTCGGTCGGCACAACCGCCTCTTGCCACGAAGGCGCCTGGAGCATGAGGCGGCACTCGCGGTCGAGCGCGAAGGAGGCACCGTCGAACACCAGCTCGTCCTGGCCGCAGATCTGGTTGACGTAGAGCAGTGCGAGCCCGCTCTCCTTGACGCGCTGGACCGCGAGCTGCACGCGCTCGTCCTGCTTGTCCGCCTCGAACGGCGAGCCGTTCATGACGATCAGCATCTGCGCGCCGGATTCCTCGAGTGTCTCGGTCACGTCCGGCGTCCACATGTCCTCGCAGATCATGACGCCAAGGCGCACGCCGCGAAACGCGATCGGCCCCGGCGGCGAGCCGGCGGCGAACACGCGCTTCTCGTCGAACACGCCGTAGTTCGGCAGGTCGTGCTTGAAGCGGACGGTCCTGAGCTCGCCGCGATCGAGCAGCAGGGCGGCATTATAAACTCGCCCCTCATGCCGCCAGGGAGCACCCACCAGCAACGCCGGCCCGCCGGACGCGGTCTCCTGCTTGAGGGCGTCGACCGCCTGCTCGATCGCGTCGAGGAAGGCCGGCTTCAGCACCAGGTCCTCGGTCGGGTAGCCGGCCAGGAACAGCTCGGGTGAGACGACGAGGTCTGCCCCCTGGTCGCGCGCGGTCGCGAGTGCGCCCTTGAGCTTCGCGGCGTTGCCGGCGATGTCGCCGACCGTCGGGTTGAGCTGCGCCAGGGAGATCTTAAGACGATCGGTACTCGGCACGGGATCAGGGCCTCTCATGGATGCGCGCGAACATTGCCGCCGCCTTCCGGAAACCTAGAAACCGGGCCGATCCATGTCAACGCAGCCACCGTTTCCGTGCGGAGGAGACCAGCGGTCTCCGCATGGATGACATCCGGGCGCCCCCGGCGCAGGATCGCAGACCGCGCGCGCCGGGCGCGCTACTATCGCGCCTTTCCCGTGCCTTGGAGGGGGCCTCATGCCGGTCAACCATCGCATCACACTCGCCGAGCGCCCGGTCAACCGACCGGTGCAGCCGACGGATTTCCGCCTGGAGGAGGCGCCGATCCCGGTGCCCGCGACGGGCGAGGTCCTGTTGCGCACGCTCTATCTGTCGCTCGATCCCTACATGCGCGGCCGCATGAGCGAGGCCAAGTCCTACGCCCAGCCGGTGCAGATCGGCGAGGTCATGATCGGCGAGACGGTGAGCGAGGTCGTGGCATCCAACGACCCGACCTTCGTGCCGGGCGACACGGTCCTCGGCCGTACCGGCTGGCAGGAATACGCGGCGCTGCCGGCCAAGGGGCTGATCAAGGTCGACGGCAAGGCCGCCCCCCTCTCCTACTATCTGGGCGTGCTCGGCATGCCGGGCATGACCGGCTATTTCGCGCTGCTCGACATCGGCCAGCCAAAGCCCGGCGAGACCGTGCTGGTGAGCGCCGCCGCAGGCGCTGTCGGCCAGGTCGTGGGGCAGATCGCGAAGCTCAAGGGCTGCCGCGTGATCGGCATCGCCGGCGGCGCCGACAAATGCGCCTATGTGACGAAGGATCTGGGCTTCGACGCGGCGATCGATTATCGCGGCAAGGACGCGACGGCGCTTTCGGCCGAGATCGCAGCCCTCGCGCCCAATGGCGTCGACGTCTATTTCGACAATGTCGGCGGCGCCATCCACGACGCGGCCATGATGAACGTGGCGCTCCGGGCCCGGATCATCATCTGCGGCGCGGTCGCGATCTACGACAAGCTCGAAACCCAGGACACAGGTGCCCGCTGGATGCGCACGATCCTCGCCAAGCGCGCGCGGATGGAAGGGTTCCTCGTGTTCGACTATGATCCGCGCCGGGCCGAGTTCCTGGCCGACATGAGCGCCTGGCTGCGCGGTGGCCTCGTCCACTATCGCGAGGATGTGACGGAGGGGCTGGCCCGCGCACCTGAAGCCTTCATCGGCATGCTCGCGGGCAAGAATCTCGGCAAGCAGTTGATCCATGTCGCGGATCCGTCCGGCTCATGAAGTTTGGCCCTATGAAATTCACGCACCTTCTGGCTGTCGCCCTGGCCCTTCTGCCATTGGCCCCATCGGCACGAGCAGGCGATAGACAGGGGCCGCTCACGGTCTATTCGACCCGGCATCAGGCCGAGGACGCCACGGTCTTCGAGGCTTTCACCAAGGCGACCGGCATCCCGGTCGACGTGGTCGACGAGGACTTCGACCCGCTGTTCGAGCGGCTGACCAAGGAGGGAGCCAACACCTCGGCCGACCTCATCCTGTCGGTCGGCGCCGCCACGCTCGCGCGCTGCGCCGATGCGGGCCTCTTGCAGCCGATCACGTCTGCGGCGGCGCTTCAGGCCGTGCCGGCAGCCCTGCGCGACAAGGACGCACGCTGGGTCGGCCTCGCCTACTGGGCGCGCGTGATCGCCTACCAGAAGGATCGGTTCGCGGCATCCGATCTCGCCAATTACGAGGATCTGACGAACGAGAAATTCCGGGGCCAGATTCTGGTCCGCTCGGCGACGAGCCCCTATAATGAGGCGCTCGTCGCGTCGATGATCGCGAGCTTGGGCGGGAGTGCGACCGAGGCATGGGCCAAGGGGTTGGTCGCCAATCTGGCGCGTCCGCCGCAGGGCGGCGACACGAACCAACTGCAGGCCATGGCCGACGGCGAAGGCTCGGTCTCGATCGTCAACACGCGCTACTGGGCCCGTTTCGCGGCGTCAGACAAGGTCACGGAGCAAGAAGTCGTGAGCAACGTCGGGATCGTCTTTCCCAATCAGGCGAACCGCGGCACTGTGATCGACATCGTCGGTGCCGGTATCTCGCGCTGGGCGGCTCATCCCCGCTCGGCCGCGAAGCTGCTGGAATTCCTGCTGCAGCCGGACACGCAGAAACTGTTCGCCGCCGCCAATTTTGAATATCCGGTCGTGGCCGGCGTCGACGCGGCGCCGGTGCTGGCCGGGCTCGGGCGCTTCAAGATCGATGCCTCGGCGGTAGGCGAGCTCGGCAAGCTCACGCCTGCGGCCGAGGCGGCGATGGCCGCGGCCGGCTGGGAATAGCCGGCGGGGTTAGCCCAAGGAAGTCTCGCGGGTATCGTCGCAAAGCACCTTGTCTTCGGAACCGGGAGCAGACGACATGAGCCAGTCGGACGAGGATGACGCGCCGCTTTGCCAAGGTCCCGACCCGTGGCCTCGGCCGCCGAGTTTCGCGATGCCGCCCGGCGCCACTGACTGCCACGCCCATGTGATCGGCCCGTTCCAGCTGTTCGAGCTGCAGGACGACCGCAGCTACACGCCGCCCGAGGCGCCGCTCGCCGCCTATCGTAACCTGCTCGACACGCTGGGGCTGGAGCGCGGCGTCGTCGTGCAGCCGAGCGTGTTCGGCACCGACAATGCCTGCACGCTCGATGCGCTCGCCAAGCACCGCAATCGCCTGCGCGGCATCGCCGTCATCGACCCGAGCATCACGGACAACGCGCTCGCCCGGATGGCCGGCAACGGTATCCGCGGCGTCCGGCTCAACATGCTGTTCCGCGGCGGCGTCTCGATGGATTACCTGGAAGATCTCGCGAGGCGGATCGAGCGCTTCGGCTGGCATATCCAGCTGCTGCTCGACTGCCGCACGCTCCCTGCCCTCGCCCCCCGGCTCGCCCGCTTGCCGGTCGACATCGTGATCGACCACATGGGTCACATACCGACCTCGGCGGGCGTCGACCATCCGGGCTTCAAGCAGCTGCTGCGGCTCGTGCGCGAGGGGCGGACCTGGGTCAAGCTCAGCGGCGCCAACCGCATCTCGGTCGAAGGCCCGCCCTATCGCGACACGATCCCCTTCGCGCAGGCACTGCTCGACGCCGACCCGACGCGGCTCGTCTGGGGCTCCGACTGGCCCCATGTCGCGATCGACGGCCCCATGGCGAACGACGGGGAGCTGCTCGACCTGCTCCAGACCTGGGTGCCGGACGAACGGCAGCGGCATCTGGTGCTGGTCGAGAACCCTGCCCGCCTCTACGGCTTCGGCGACTGAACTTAGAAGTGATAGGTGACGCCGGTCATGACCGTCGCCTGGTTCTTCGACCGCACGATCGGGCTGTCGGCCGCGTCGCCGACCAGCACGTCGTCCGCGAGTCGCGTCATGAGCTGCCAATGGTCGTCGAGCGCGTAGCTCACGGTAGTTGCAGCGCCGACGCTCTCGACGCCGCCGCTCGGGTTATAGAGACGCTTGCCGGAGCGCGCCGACTGCAGCGCATCGACGCCGAAATAAGTCCGCTCGCGCCGGTTGTCGGCGAGCGTGAGTTCCGGCCCGAACGAGACCCTGAGACGTGCTGTCGGGCGCCAGGCATAGGTGCCGGAGACGGTCGCCTCGAAGCCGTCCCGGTTCTGGATGACCGATTCGCGCGGGGCGAGCGCGAAGGAGAACGGCCCGGTCTCATATTTGAGCACGACCCCGGCCGTCAGCGCCGCCTGGATCGTGCCCAGCCCCTTCAAGTTGCTGTCGGTCGATTCCTTGCGGCCGCGGTCGTAGCCGATGGTCGGCGTCACCGAGAAGCCATCCGCCCGGAAGACAGTTACGCCCAGGCCTTCGATGCCGAGGCTGACGATGTCGCGGTAGCTGGCGCTGAAAAAGGGAAGAGGTTCGATCCGGCTGCGGTCGGCACCCTCGTAGTGCGGGATCACCCCGACGCCGCCGCCCAAGGTCAGGTTCCAGACCCGCCCATGGCCACCGGTCGGGGCCTCGTCGTCCTCCGCCCGCGCCGCCGGGGACAGCACGACGAGGCATCCCGCCATGGCCACGCCCCACCGACCGATTGCTCCGTTCCTGCCGATTCGCATACTCCAACCCTCCTTCGCTGTTCGAGGGCGGGTCTTTAAGCGAGTGGCGTGTGCCGATGATGTCGGAAGTGCCTGGAAACCTGACGAAAGATGAGGCTTTGTAACGAACTATTGCGGGTTGCCGGATAGCAAACTTACGACGCAAATTTATGGTCGGCGTGGTTGGTCGGCTCCCTATAATCGTCCCATGAACCGCACTCCCCACATTATGGTCGTGGACGACGACGAGCAGATCTGCTCGCTTCTGTCCAAGTTCCTCGCCCGCTACGACTATCGCGTCACCACGGCACGCGACGGCAGGCAGATGTTCCGGACGCTCGAGGTGAGCGCCATCGATCTCATCATTCTCGACCTGATGCTGCCGGGCGACGACGGCTTCGACCTCTGCCGCAAGATCCGCGCGAACTCCGCCGTGCCGATCATCATGCTGACCGCGATGCGCGAGGATACCGACCGCATCATCGGGCTCGAGCTCGGCGCCGACGACTACCTGGGCAAGCCGTTCAACACGCGCGAGCTCCTGGCGCGGGTCAAGGCCGTGCTTCGCCGCAGCACGCTGCGCCAGCGCCCGACCGAGGAGATCTCGTCGGGCATGCTGGAGTTCGACGGCTGGAAAGTCGATCTCGCCAAGCGCGAGCTGCGCAATCCGGAGGGCGCGCTCGTGCAGCTGACCGGTGGCGAATTCGATCTCCTGGTCGCGTTCGCCGACCATGCCGGCCGGGTGCTGACGCGCGACCAGCTGCTCGACATCGCGCGCGGGCGGGCGACCGACGTGTTCGACCGGTCGATCGACGTGCAGGTGAGCCGGCTCCGGCGCAAGATCGAGGCGGATCCGAAGGAGCCGACCCTGATCAAGACGGTGCGCAGCGGCGGCTACATCTTCTCCACCACCGTGACGCGGCACTGAAATGCTGCGACCACGGCTGTTCTGTGACTCGCTGGCGCTCCGGCTGGCGCTCACGGCTCTTGCGACGATCCTCGTCGCTTCCTTGATCGGTGCGTCCATCACGCTGCTCAACAGCAACCTCGCCCGACCGCCGTTGGAGCACTCGGGGTTGCTGAACGAGGCCGCGGTCGGCCTGCGCCTGCTCGATGCCGCGCCGCCAGCCGGGCGCCCGGCGCTGGCCGAAGCCGCCAGCACCAGCGATCATTTCTTGCGTTGGTTCCCGACCCTGCCGGAGGCCTCGGCCGCCACGATAGTCCCGCAGGGTGATGACGGTCCGATCGAGGAATTGCGCCACCTGCTGCATGACCCGACACGCGACATTCGCGTCTTCAAGCCCAAGGACCTGCCGCCCGACTCGCCCCTGATGTTCCATCACGGCGAGCGCCTGACCTGGGCCCGCAGCGGCGCCATCCGCCTCACCGACGGCAGCTGGGTGGTCTTCACCGTCGCCCAGCCCAGCTGGGGCCTCTCGCGCTGGGAGCGCCGCATCATTGGCATCCTGATCGTCGTGCTCTCGATCACGCTGGTGACGCTCGTTTCGACCCGCCTGCTCGCCCGGCCGATCGAGCTGTTCACGACCGCCGCCGAACGGTTCGGCCGCGATCCCAAGGCAGCACCCATCGCCGAGATGGGCCCGACCGAGCTGCGTCGGGCCGCCCGCGCCTTCAACGGCATGCAGGCGAGCGTGCAGCGCTTCATCGAGGATCGCACCCAGATGGTGGCCGCGATCTCGCACGACCTGCGCACGCCCATCACCCGCCTTCGGCTCAGGGCCGAGTTCGTCGAGGACGAGGAGCAGCGCGACCGCATGCTGGGCGACCTTGACCAGATGGCCGAGATGATCGAGGCCACGCTCGCCTTCGCGCGCGACGATGCGGCGAACGAGCCCATGACCCCGATCGACCTGCCGAGCCTTCTGGAAAGCATGGTCGACGAGGCGGTCGACGCCGGCCACGAGGCGAGCTACGCGGGCCCCAGCCGGCGCATCATCCAGGGCCGGCCGGTGGCGCTCCGGCGCGCATTCGGCAACCTGGTCGACAATGCGATCAAATACGGCGAAGCGGTCGAAATCGCGTTTGCAGACACGGCCGAGGGCTGCCGGATCGCCATCGCCGACCACGGGCCCGGCATCGCGGCTACCGACCGGGAAAAGGTATTCCAGCCGTTCGTCCGTCTCGAGGCCTCGCGCAACCGCGACACCGGCGGCACCGGCCTCGGCCTGTCGATCGCCCGCTCGATCATCCGCGGCCACGGCGGCGAGATCGCCCTCACCAACCGCCCCGAAGGCGGCCTGCAGGTGCTGGTCAGCCTGCCGGGGTAGGGAGTTTCAAGCCCTCGCCCACGCGAGTGGGAGAGGGTGTTTCAGCCGAACGGCCCTCACTCTCCCGCTCACGCGGGCGAGGGACTCAAACGCCCCCTACTTCCCCGCCGTTTCCGCGTCGGCCGGCTTGCGCAGCAGGAACTCGCGGCCGAGCTTGACGAGCGGCACGCCGTCGTAGGCGACGATGTCGGCCGTCGCATAGGTCTCGGGCCATTGGTCGGGCAGGTAGGAGCCGGTGCCGACCACGTCCAGGGGCGCGTTGGCCGCCGCCATC
The DNA here is from genome assembly GCF_014643535.1 of Aliidongia dinghuensis. NCBI lineage: Bacteria > Pseudomonadati > Pseudomonadota > Alphaproteobacteria > Rhodospirillales > Dongiaceae > Aliidongia > Aliidongia dinghuensis. The sequence continues at coordinate 108,062 of NZ_BMJQ01000013.1, forward strand.
ATTCGGCACTTGGCCGGCGAGAAGCCGGAGGAGCCGACGATCTTCACCTTCTTGAAGCCGGCCTTGTCGAGCGCCTTGCGGAGCGCCCAGATCGCCGCCGCCGAGACGCCGGTGCCGACCAGGTAGCGCAGCTCCGCCTCGGTCCGGTAGCCGCGGATCGACTTCGGCGCATGGCGCTCCAGCACCTCGTATGATCGTGCGAGGTCGAGCCCTTCGATGTAGCGGCCGCCGTGGGTGTCGAGCCGGACCGAGAGCCGGCCGGCCGCCGCGAGCTCCGGGAAGCGCCGGGCGACCGCCAGGGCGTCGGTGATCTCCTGGCCGAAGAAGTCGGCAAGGATGGTGAGCGGCTCGTCCGGGAAGGTCTCGTGATACATTTCGGCCGCGCGCACGGTCGAACCAGCGTAGCCGATCAGGGCATGCGGCATGGTGCCGAGGCCGCTCTCCCGGTCGAAATAGTGCGCGGTCTCGGTCGTGGCATTGCCGATGAAGCCGATGGCGCCGACCTCGGCCTTGGCGGCGGCCGAGCCGACCGAAGCGGCATAGGCCATCATCTCCGCCATCTCGGCGCCGGCGCAATGGCGCGCGTCCATGGCGATGAACGCGACCTTCGGCAGCTCCTGGCACATGACATAGGCGTTGTAGGCGGCGACACAGGGCGCGCCCAGCCGCTGCAGATAGAGCGTCTCGAGGTCGATCAGGTGCCGGAGCGGCCCGGTAATGTAGATGAGCGGGTCGCCTGCGCCGACCCATTCGCCTTCCTTGCGCAAGAGCTCGATCCCGAAGCGGACGCCGCGCTCGCGCGCCGCCTTCTCCAGGAACTCGACGACGAGGCGCGGCGTCGAGATGACCGGCCGGCGCATGAACACGGCATAGGTCACTTCCTTGTCGCCGAACCGCTCGACCACCTGCTTGGTGCGCAGGAAATAATGGTCGGTCAGCTTCGGCACATTGGCGAGGTCCGGCATGTGGCTGACCGCTCGCCGACGGCTGCGGGCAGCGTCCGGCATGTCAGGACGCCGCCGCCAGCGCCGACCCCGACGGCTTGCCCATGGCGAGCCGCCGCGACTTCAATTCTTCCGCCATGAGGAACGCGAGCTCCAGCGACTGGCTGGCGTTGAGCCGCGGGTCGCAATGGGTGTGATAGCGATCGCCCAAGGAGCTGTCGCTGATCGCCTGGGCGCCGCCGATGCATTCGGTCACTTCCTGGCCGGTCATCTCGAAATGCACGCCGCCGGCCTGGGTGCCCTCGGCCTGGTGCACGTCGAAGAAGCCGCGCACCTCCTTGATGATCCGGTCGAACGAGCGCGTCTTGTAGCCGGTCGAGGACGTATGCGTGTTGCCGTGCATCGGGTCGCACACCCAGACGACCTTGCGGCCCTCGCGTTCGACCGCGCGCACGAGTGGCGGCAGCAGCTCCGTCACCTTCTCCGAGCTCATGCGCGTGATGAGCGAGAGACGGCCGGGCTCGTTCGCCGGATTGAGGATGTCGATCAGGCGCAGGAGGTCGTCGGGGTTGGTCGTGGGGCCGGCCTTGAGCCCGATCGGGTTCTTGATGCCGCGCGCGAATTCGACATGGGCACCGTCGAGCTGGCGCGTGCGGTCGCCGATCCAGACCAGGTGGGCCGAGCAGTCGTACCACTCGCCCGAGGTCGAATCGACGCGGGTCAGCGCCTCTTCGTAGGGCAGGAGCAGCGCCTCGTGCGAGGTGAAGAACTCGGTCTCGCGGATCTGCGGGCTCGTCGCCGAGGTGAAGCCGCAAGCCGCCATGAAGTCGAGCGTCTCGGTCAGCCGGTCGGCCAGCGCCTGGTAGCGCTCGCCCTGCGGGCTCTTCGCGACGAAGCCCTGGTTCCAGAGATGGACCTGGTGCAGGTCGGCATAGCCGCCGCTCGCGAACGCGCGCAGCAGGTTGAGCGTCGCCGCCGACTGGCTGTAGGCCTGCACCATGCGCTGCGGATCTGGCACGCGCGCGGCCGCGGTGAAGTCCATGCCGTTGATGATGTCGCCGCGGTAGGACGGCAGGCTCACTTCGCCGATCGTCTCCATGGACGAAGAGCGCGGCTTTGCGAACTGACCGGCGAGGCGCCCGAGCTTCACGACCGGCACGGCCGCGCCGAAGGTGAGCACGACCGCCATCTGCAGCATGACGCGGAACGTGTCGCGGATATTGTTCGCCCGGAACTCGGCGAAGCTCTCGGCACAGTCGCCGCCCTGCAGCAGGAAGGCCTTGCCCTCGCAGGCGTCGGCGAGCGCCGTCTTCAGGCGCCGCGCCTCGCCCGCGAACACGAGCGGCGGGAAGTTGCGCAGGAGCCCCTCGACCGACTTCAGCGCATCCCGGTCCGGATATTCCGGCACCTGGACGATCGGCTGGCCGCGCCAGCTGTCAGGGGACCATTTCTCGGCCATTTCCGCCTCGTCTCTTGCTATTCGGCAGCCTTTGCCACCGGATCGGGGAGCTTGTCGCGCATGGTGACGAACTCCTCGGCTGCGGTCGGGTGGATGCCGACCGTCTGGTCGAACTGCCGCTTGGTGGCGCCGCACTTGAGCGCGATCGCCAGGCCTTGGATGATCTCCGGCGCGTCGGCGCCCAGCATGTGGCAGCCCAGCACCCGGTCGGTCGCGCGATCGACCACGAGCTTCATCATCGTGCGCTCTTCGCGCCCGGTGAGCGTGTGCTTCATCGGGCGGAACCGCGCGCGATAGACGTCGACCGCACCGACCTCCGCCCGTGCCTCGGCCTCGGTCAGGCCAACGGTTGCGATCGGCGGCTGGCTGAACACGGCCGTCGGCACGCCGGTCGGGTCGAACTTCGTCGGATTGTCGTTGAACAGCGTCTCGGCGAGCGCCCGCGCCTCGGCGATCGCGACCGGCGTCAGGTTGAGCCGGTTGGTAACGTCGCCAACGGCATAGATCGACGGCACGCACGTCCGCGACCATTCGTCGACTGCGACGGCGCCCGTCTCGTCGGTCGGGATGCCGACATTCTCGAGCCCGACGCCCTCGGTATTCGCCCGGAAGGCCGTCGAATGGGCGCGCGTGTTCGGCTCCCGGCCCGTAGCGTAGAGCACCTGGTCGACCTCGATCGTGGCCCCGGTGGCCGTCGTCAGGATCAGCCCCCCCGCCCCCTTGTCGATGCGGGCGATTTCAGTGCGCGGACGGATCTGGATGCCGTGGCGGCTGAGCGCCTCGGTCAGGCTCTCGCGCACGTCCTCGTCGAAGCCGCGCAGCACCCGCTCGCCGCGGATGACGAGCGTCACCGCACTGCCCAAGGCCGCGAAGATGCCGGCGAACTCGACTGCGATATAGCCGCCGCCGACGACCGCGACACGCTTCGGCAGTTCCGGCAGGTCGAGCGCCTCGTTCGACGAGATCGAATGCTCGATGCCGGGGATCTCGGGCGCCACCGGCCGGGCGCCGGTCGCGATCAGGATGCGCTCGGCGGTGAAACGCTCGCCGCCGACCTCGACCGTGTGCGGATCGATGATCCTGCCGCGCTTCTCGTAGAGCTTCACCCCGCTGTCGGCGAGCAGCTTCTTGTAGATGCCGTTGAGCCGGTCGGTCTCGCGGTTCTTGGCCGCGATCAGGCTCGCCCAGTCGAACCGGGTCTCGCCGACCGTCCAGCCGTAGCCGGCCGCGTCGGCGAAGTCCTCGGCGAAATGCGCGCCGTAGACGAGCAGCTTCTTCGGGACACAGCCGCGGATGACGCAAGTGCCGCCGACCCGGCTGTCCTCGCATATGCCGACCCGGGCGCCATAGGAGGCCGCGCGGCGCGAGCCGGAAACGCCGCCCGAGCCGGCGCCGATGGTGAAGAGGTCGAAATCGTAGCCCGCCATGATGTCCGTCGATGCCGCCTTCGAGTGATGCGCCTTAAGCCGGTCCAAGGGCCGGATACGCTAGTCCTGCACGAGCGCATTGCCCAGGCCCTTTACGCAGACGCGCGTTGCCGCGAGCGCAGGGATGGTGGCGGAAGAGATAAGACCTGACCCGCCGATCCCCAAGGGGCGACGCCCCGAGCGCCATCGCCAGCAGCAGCGATCTTTCCACTACGTCTGGCATGTCGAATGGCGAGGCGATATCGTCATTCCCGTCAGATACGTCCCGCCCGGACAGGGAGGCACTCCCATGATGAGGCCCGATCCGACCTTCCACGCATCGCCCAAGCTGGCGATCGAAGCAGCCCCTGAGAACATCGCCTATACGTTGCTGCTGAGCCCGGACTTCTCGAAGCCGGACGCCCTCGCCGTGATCGACGTGAAGCCCGGCTCGCCGACCTTCAGCCAGGTCGTCCATCTGGTGACGATGCCCAACAAGGGGGACGAGTTTCACCATTTCGGCTGGAACGCCTGTTCCTCGGTCCTGTCGCCGCTCTCCGGCCACGCGTTCCTCGAGCGGCGCTACCTGATCATTCCCGGGATCCGGTCCTCGCGCATCTATGTCGTGGACACGAAGCCGGACCCCACGAAGGCGCAGATCTGCAAGATCATCGAGCCCGAGGAGATCTTCAAGAAGACCGGCTACTCGCGCCCCCACACGGTCCATTGCGGGCCGGACGGCATCTACGTCAGCACGCTGGGCGGCAGCGGCCCGGACGGAACCGATGGACCACCCGGCATCTTCATCATGGATTGCGAGACGTTCGAGGTGCTCGGGCGCTGGGAGATCGATCGCGGCCCCCAGACCCTGCACTATGATTTCTGGTGGAACCTGCCGCGCGACTACATGGTGACGAGCGAGTGGGCACTGCCGCCGCAGTTCGAGAACGGCCTCGTGCCGGAGGACCTGCTCTCGAACAAATACGGCCACCGGGTCCACTTCTGGGACTTGCGCGCCCGCCGCAACATCCAGACCATCGATCTCGGCGCCAATCACCAGATGGCGCTCGAGGTGCGCCCGGCGCATGATCCGGTGCGCGAGTACGGTTTCCTCGGCGTCGTGGTCGACACGACCAACCTCGAGGGCTCGATCTGGACCTGGTGGCGCGACGGCGGCCGGTTCCATATCGAGAAGACGGCGACGATCCCGGCCGAGCCGGCAGCCAAGGACCAGCTGCCGCCCCCGCTGCAGGGGTTCGGCGCCGTGCCCCCGCTGGTATCCGACATCGACCTCTCGCTCGACGACCGGTTTCTCTATGTCGCCTGCTGGGGCACCGGCGAGATGCGCCAGTACGACGTCACCGAGCCCCGAAAGCCAAAGCTGGCCGGCTCGGTCCGCATCGGCGGCATTGCTCGCCGGACGCCGCACCCGAACGGCAAGGTCTTCGCCGGCGGCCCGCAGATGGTCGAGATCAGCCGCGACGGCAGGCGGGTCTACTGGACCAACTCGCTCTATTCGACCTGGGACGACCAGTTCTATCCGGCCGGCGTCCCCGGCGCCGAGGTCATGGCCCATGCCGGTCCGAACGGCGGCCTGGAGCTGGCAACCGACTACTGGGTGACATTCCCCGACGGGTACCGGGCCCATCAGATCCGGCTCGAGGGCGGCGACTGCTCGACGGACTCGTTCTGCTATCCCTCTGCCTGACTGCCACCAGGATGGAGGGGACGCCGACCTGGCTGTGGCTGGCCGTCATCGCGAGCGGCCTCTATCACGGCGTGAACCCGGCGATGGGATGGCCACTCGCCGTCTCGGCGGGGCTGATGGAGCAGCGCCCGCGCGCGCTCGTTGGCGCGCTTTGGCCGCTGACGATCGGCCACCTGGCAGCAATGCTCCTGATGGTCCTGCCTTTCGCGCTGCTGGTGGCGCTCGTCGCATGGCAGCGGCAGATCCAGGTCGGCGCCGGCCTCCTTGTCGTCGGGTTCGGCGTCTTCCGCTTCGTCGTCCGGCGCCATCCGCGCGCGCTGGCGCGGATACGACCGACGCAACTGGGGCTCTGGTCCTTCGCCGTGGCGATCGCACATGGTGCCGGCCTGATGCTCGTGCCGATCTACCTCGGCCTCTGCCGGTCCGCCGGGCGCGACGGCGGCGACCGGGCGGCGGGCGCGCTCATCAACGCCGACGTCGGCATGGGCATCCTGGTCTCCGTCGTCCACGCGCTCGCGATGCTCTCGGCCGGCGGGCTCCTGGCGTGGCTCGCCTATCGCTACCTCGGGCTGAAGCTCGTGTCGCGAAGCTGGTTTAATCTGGATGCGGTCTGGGCCTTGAGCCTCATCCTGGTCGGCGTCCTCTCGCTTTCGGCCACCCTTGCGCCCGCACCCGGGCTGTGGTGATCAGCGCGCGGCCGCGGCCTTGTAGCCGTCGGTCAGCGTACCGAGGAACGCGATCACATCGTCGATCTCGGCGGCGTCCAGCGCCGGCTTGTCGCCCGGCTTGCGGTCGAACGGCGGGTCGGTATTGACGTTGCCGTGATAGGCCGCGGGCAGGTCGTCGTACTTGTCGACAGTGCCATCCGGCTTGCGGCCGTACCATTTGCCGGGATCGGTATCGCGCTCGACGTAGAATTCCAGCACCTGACGCAGGCTATGGAATCCGCCGTTGTGCATGAAGCTCTGGCGCAGCGCCACGTTGCGCAGCGACGGCGTCTTGAACAGGCCGCAATATTCCTTGCGATCCTTGAAGTCGGTCCGGTCCGGCCCGCACAGGCCGAGGTCGAAATGGTTCGGATCGGCATTGACCGGGATCGCCCGGTTGCGCGGCACGCCGATCGCGATCAGGCCGTAGTCGGTGAAGCTCGGCGGCGTGCCGTTAGGGGCACGCTCGCTGATGTGGCAGCTGGCACAATTGCCCTTGGCCGGGTCCTCGAACAAGGCGAGCCCCCGCGCCTCGGCCGGTGAGAGCGTCGCCTTGCCGGCGAGAAAGGCGTCGTACTTGCTCGAATAGGGATAGAAGACCCGGTAATCCTGCTCGTAGACCTCGATCGCCTCGGCCGCCGCGTCGAACACTTGGTCCGGCGTCGCGAGCTTCACGCCCAGGATGCGTCGGAGGGCGGCCGCGTAGCCCGCCTTCTCCAGTCGCCCCGCGACCTCGGCCGGGTTGCGGTTCGCCATTTCATGGGCCGAGAGCAGCGGGATGCGCGCCTGGTCGCGGCCGCGGTCGACGCGTCCGTCCCAGGTGAGGCCCCCGGTCGGGCCGTTGTCGACACTCTCGTCGCCGTCATCCTCGCTCTCGAAGAAATGCTCGGTGAAGGGCGGCGTCGCCTCGAGATATGTGAGCGACGGCACGGCGCGCGTACCCGGCTGCTTCATATCGGCGCCACCCATCTGCACCGGCAGGGCGTTGGCCGGCGAGAAACCGTGGGCCGGATCATGGCACGAGGCGCAGGAGAGCTTGCCGGACGCGGAGAGGTGCGGGTCGGTGAACAGCTTGGCACCCAGCGCCTGCAGTGCCTCCGCCTGGCGGCGCGCCTCAGCGCGCGACATGACTTCGGCGGGCGCCTTGCCCGTCGCAACCAGGCCGACAAGCACCGGTAGCAGGGACCAGAGGATTTTTTTGCGGACTATCCCCATAGTTTCACAGTCTTATGCTCGACTGGCACGATCGAAGCGCATCCATAAGGGGGACAGGGACGTGAAGGCACAGCGAGTATTGTCGGCCTCTGTTACAGGTTTGTTGGCGCTCGGCGCCCAGGCGTCGGCCCTGTCAACACCCGCCCTCGCCGCGCCAGCGGGCGGCATCGATCAGATCGACACGGTCGTCGTGATCTATGCCGAGAACCGCAGCTTCGACAATCTCTATGGCAGCTTCCCCGGCGCCGACGGCCTGAAGCAGGCCTCGCCCACCAGCCTGAAGCAGTACGACCGCGACGGCCAGGTCATGGCCGAGCTGCCGCCCATCTGGGACGGGCTCACGGCCAAGGGTGTGACGCCGCCGGTGATCCAGGCGGTGACGGAGCATATGCCGAACCGGCCGTTCGCGATCGACAATCCCAAGGGGCTCGACACCAAGCTCGACGTCGTGACCCACGATCTCTGGCATCGCTTCTACGAGAACCAGATGCAGATCGACGGCGGCAAGAACGACAAGTTCGTGGCATACGCCGATGCCGGCGCGCTCGTCATGGGCCATTACGACGGCCGCAAGCTGCCGATGTGGCAGGTTGCCCGCAAATACACGCTCGCCGACCATTTCTTCATGGGCGGCTTCGGCGGCTCGTTCTTCAACCATTTCCAGCTGATCTGCGCCTGCGCGCCGAAATACCCGGATGCGGACAAGAGCCCGGCCAAGGATTCGATCTCCGAGGTCGAGGCCGACGGCGTCACGCTCAAGATCGCCGACAATTCGCCGAAATCGGTGCTGGGCGGCATCCCGAAATTCGTTCGGGACGGCAACCTCACGCCGGACTTCTATGCCGTCAACACCATGCAGCCGCCCTATCAGCCGAGCGCCAACAAGCCGGCCCAGGGCGGCGATCCGGCCTATGCCGATCCGGCGGTGGCGACGACCCTGCCGCCGCAGACCGAGCCCAATATCGGCGACCTGCTGTCGGCCAAGGGCGTCACCTGGGCCTGGTACGGCGGCGCTTGGGCCGCGGCGCTCGACGGCAAGGGCGGTGCGCCGGTGAACTTCCAGTTCCACCATCAGCCGTTCAACTATTTCGCCAACTACGCGCCCGGCACGCCGGCGCGGGCCGAGCATCTGAAGGACGGCGGGCTCAACGGCGCCGAGTTCATCAAGGCGATCGATGGGGGCAGCCTGCCCCAGGTCACGTTCTACAAGCCGCAGGGCAATCTCAACGAGCATGCGGGCTATGCGGACGTCGCGTCGGGGGACAAGCACCTGGCCGACCTGATCCATCACCTGGAGAAGAGCCCGCAATGGAAGCACATGCTGGTCGTCGTGACCTATGACGAGAACGGCGGCTTCTGGGACCATGTGGCGCCGCCCAAGGCCGATCGCTGGGGTCCGGGCACGCGCATCCCGGCCTTCATCGTCTCGCCCTATGCGAAGCGCGGTTATGTCGATCACACCACCTACGATACGACCTCGATCCTGCGCTTCATCACCCATCGCTTCGAGCTGCCGGCACTGCCCGGCATCAAGGCGCGCGACGAAGCGCTCGCCGCCAACCACAGCCCGGCGCTGGGCGACCTGACGCAGGCGCTCAACCTTAGCGGAAAGAAAGGCAGCTAGTCCGGCGCCGATGGGCCGCGGATGCTCACTCCGCGGCTCCACGCCTCCGTTTTGGTTTGTTCTGTATCGGGCGATCTCCCAGAACCCTTTGAGTCCTCAGGAAATTATGCAGGTGTCTTGCGTGTAATACGAAGAGTTGATGACTGCCGGCGACGGGTTCCCAAGCCCATATACCTCAAAGGCAGCAGCCAATCTTCGCGTCTGGATAACTCTCAATTTCTTGGCGATCCAAACAAAAGCGTGATTCACGCATATTTGCCGCTCCACAGCGTCGGCAGAGATCAAGACATAGTATATAAGTTTCGCAAATTGCCCATTATTGTGACTTATTTTTCTGATCTTGTCATACAGCAGGCCAGATGAGAAAATTTCTTGTTCACTCATTCGGTTTTTTTCTGCAAGCCATTCATAATTCGCCACAACGCCAAGATCACTGATCGCCATTCTCATGGCTATATCCCTTGCCCGCTGCATGAGTTCGATCCTAACGCCGCTCGTAGCATAATATCCGTTCAACATTTCCTTGCATGTCAGCGCCATAACCATCTGTTCTGCCGGAGACATTTCCGAAATTATTATGTTCTTTATTTCTTCTGGAAGATCGCACCACGACATGATCGCCTCCAAGAATATACAATTTTCGACCCTATATATTTGACCGATACTCGCAAAATATGCAATCGGCAGGAGAATTAACGATCACGATATACAACCAGTACGTCTAGTCATATTTCGAACGTTGCGGCTACGCAAAGAGAAGAACCGGTCCGCCAAGCAAGTTCAGGCCCCGCCCGACCCCTCGTCCTTGAGCCAGGCCCGGAGCCGCGCGATCTTCGGCCGGTTGGCGATCGCCTCCGGACAGACCAGGTAAAAGCCGTAGCGGCCGGGCATGTCGAGCGCGAACGGGCGCACGAGCCGGCCCTGCAGCAGGTCGTCGCCGAGGATCGTCGAGCGGCCCATGGCGATGCCCATGCCGGCGATCGCCGCCTCGAGCCCGAAACCGATATCGTCGAACAGCACCAGGTCGCGCGGCTTCAGGTCCGGCACGCCGGCGGCGGCGAGCCAGCGCGGCCAATAGGGCCGGTTGATGAGGTCGAGCAGCACATGGTGGCGCAAGTTCTCGGGCGCCTTGAGCGCGTGCGGCCCTTCGAGGAGCTTCGGCGAACAGACCGGATAGACCTGGTCATCGAGGAACCGGTCGGCGTGCAAACCCGGCCAGGCCCCGTCACCATGGCGGATCGCCGCGTCGACGCCCTCGCGCGCAAAGTCCGTGTAGTAGTTGCTGGTGAGCAGGTGCAGCTCGATGCCCGGAAAGCGCTCGCGGAAGCGCCCGAGCCGCGGCGCCAGCCATCTCACCGCGAAGGACGGCGAGACATTGACCGTCAGCACGCCCTTCACCTCATGCTCGATGACCGACGCGACGCCCTCGGCCAGCCGGTCGAACGCGTCGGCGACGATCGGCAGCAGCGCTTCGCCGGCCTCGCTCAGCACGAGCGCACCAGGCATGCGTTTGAAGAGGGCGATGCCGAGCCGGTCCTCGAGCCCGCGGATCTGATGGCTGACGGCGCTCTGCGTCACGCTCAACTCGGCCGCCGCCCTGGTGAAACTGAGCAGACGGGCCGCCGCCTCGAACGCGCGCAGACCGTTGAGCGGCGGCAGTCGACGCTCCATGAAGCACCCCCATGAATTTATCTCATGAACCCTAGAGAAAGCCGCGTTTGCCGGCAAGCCCGGGCGGTATCAGGTTCTCGTCATCGGCCTCGAGCGCCGAACCAGACAGACCCGAGACCTATCATGTTCGCCACTGCCAGCCAGATCGCCATCAACACCCCCGCCCGCTTCTCCTTGACCTCGTTCGTCCAGACCGTCGCCCTGTGGGCCGGCCGGTCGAGCCAGCGCCGGGTGCTCGCGGCCCTGACCGTGGACGAGTTGAAGGACGTCGGCATCGACCAGGCGGCCGCCGTGACCGAAGCCGCAAAGCCGTTCTGGGCCGCCTGATTGCCCGGTCGGAGGGGGCCGTTGCCGCGCCCGCCGGCCTATCGCAAACAAAAACCCCCGGGACGGCAACAGTCGCCCCGGGGGCCTCTGCCGCTCAGCGCTAGCGGCTGATCCGATCCAGCACCGCGTGGATCTGGCTCGTCGACATGCCGAGCAATTCGGCCGCCCGTGCCGGCTCCGCGCGCATCAGTTCCTCGACGCCGGCGACCGTCGGCGCGACCATCGCTTTTACCTTGTCGGCATCGGCGGTCCGGCCACCGGTCGCCGTTGACGACGCCGTGGCTTTGCCCGCGATCTGCGAGGTCAGGTAGAAGACGGCGCCCGCCGTGCCTTTCTCGGCGCTGATGACGACGCCGGGATCGCTCGTCCGCGCGATGATGTTTCCGTATCCGGCCGCCCGGAGCGCGGCCTTCACGTCGTCAATCAGTTTGTCGTTCGTGTCCATCTCAAGTCTCCCAATGAGATCCGTTAGGCGAGATTCAGGCCAAGTGCGACGTCGTCGCTGGCGTTCTGGATGAAGACGCCTGGCGTGCTGACGCCGGTGCCCGGCAGGTAGTGGAGATTGCTGAACGGGACACCGGCCGCCTTGGACAAGGCCTGCTGGAGGATCGGCCCGACCTGCGAAACCACGTTCGGCATCGCGGCATTGAGGCCGGCCGTGATGTGGCCGGTGCAGAACGGGCCGCCGCCATTGTAACTGAACCAGGTGCCGTCGACCGCGCCCTGCAGGTGACGCTCCCCGTCGAGGAACAGGAAGAGATAGACCGAGATCGTGCCGTCGGCATCGCTGCAGTACCACGGCGTCTCGATATGGAAGTCGAAATCGACGCGGACGAGCATGTCGCTGATGTTGTGAGCGAACGGGTTCTGGAAGAAATACGGCACCGACGGCCACACGACGCCCTGCACGCGGATCTTGCTGGTCAGCGAGGCGCCGGCATCGATGAGTTCGTTCGCGACCAGGCCGGTGGTCGCGTTCGTGGCGATCTGCGCTCCCAAATCGATCGTCAGCTCGGTATCGGGCCGGTCGACGATCAGTAACGACCCCAGCGATTTCTCGCTGAAGGGCTGGCTCGTCGGATCCCTCATATTGAATATGGTGAACGTCCCATTGAAGAACCCATTCAGGAAAACATATTCACTTGTGGTAGACATCATAAATTCTCCCGTAAATATCTTCATCCGACCCCGTCATTCAGACGTCTGGTCAATATATTGGCAGCGCAAACATGAAAGTCGCGCCACCCTCCCGTGCACATATCGGCAGAGAGATCGACCTTCTACAATAGAGAGAAAAATTTTCTAATGAACTACTTCACATTGCTCGCGTGACAGGGGGGAGCGCCGTGCGCCCCAGATGCGGCAGCCCGACCTGCGCATGTGCCATAAAAATGACGCGCCACTTTCGATTGCATTTTCCTTGGCACCAGTTCAGCGTTCCGTCGCTGAGTGATCGGCGCCTAGAGTGATGGATTCTGCCTTTGGGCTGAGCCCGGTGGCTTCGGCGGCACGTGGCTGGAGGTGGGGCGATGACGTGTCGCGGATTGCCGATCCTGGCCGCCGTCGCGCTCGCGTTGCTCGCCGCTCCCGGCGCTTCGGCCGAGACCGCCCAACCGGCCGCCGTTCCGTCTTCCTTCACCATCCGGAACCTGGGCGCCTTTCCGGGCGACTACTCTGGCGACGCCGCCGGGATCAATAACTGGGGCGACGCCGTCGGCTATTCGCTGACCGACGATTTTGTGAACTTCGTACCGGTACGGCCGGTGTTGTTCGCGAACCGGCAGGTCTTCCGCTTCCACAGCCTGCCCTACGAGCCGCCCGGCTTCGATCGCGGCAGTGCCGTCGCCATCAATGACGAGGGCGTCGCCGTCGGTACTGTCTTCGCCGCGAAGGGCCCCACTCACGCCGCCCAGTTCGCCCCCAGCGCCACGAGCGACCTCGGCACGGTCCTGCCCGACGGGAACAGCTATGCCACCGGCATCAACAACCGGGGCCAGGTCGTCGGCTACGCGGACGCGGTCTTGGGCGAAAACGGTATCCTGACCCATGCCGTCCGCTATGCCGGCGGCAAGGTGATCGATCTGGGCGTCCTGCCCGGGGGCAGCTACAGCTACGCCACCGGCATCAACGATCAAGGCGTCGCGGTGGGCTATGCGACGACCGCGACCGGCAGTCTTCATGCCGTCAGCTTCGCCAATGGCCAGATCGCTGACCTCGGCGTGCCGCCCGGCGGCTCCAGCAGCATGGCGCTCGGCATCAACAATCAAGGGCAAGCGGTCGGTTCGGCAGATTTCGGCACCGGCGCGTCCCATGCGGCCCTGTTCGCGAACGGCACGATCACCGACCTCGGCACCCTGCCCGGCGGCGCCAACAGCGTGGCCACCGCCATCAACAATCTAGGCCAGGCTGTCGGCTGGTCCGACAACGGCACCGGCTTCTCCCGCCCGGTGCTGTTCGTCCGGGGCCAAGTGATCGATCTCGGCACCTTCGCCGGCATCACCAACGCCTATCCGGCCGCGATCAACGATCTGGGACAGGTCGTCGGCACCGTCGAGCTGGCGATCAGCCCCGATCCCGACCTGCAGAGGACGCTCGGCGTCATGTGGACGCCGGCCGCCCAGGCGATCATGCCTCGACAAGTGACAGGGACGCGCTAGGGGCGTCGCCAGCGATCGGGCGCCCCACCAGCATGAAATGGTTCGCCTGTTCCATGAAGCCGGGCAGACGCGCATAGGTGTCCTCCAGCCGGTCGAGATGGTCACGGCTCACGCGGTCGCTTGCGAGCGACGCCGGGTTCCAGCGGGGATCCTGCACGAAACGGCTGTGGAACAGGTCGAGGCCGCGCAGATCCTCGACGACGAAGCGATCGGCGAAGCTGTCCCGGAATTCCGCCGCCGTGAACAAATGGAAGCGCAGGACGAAGCTGCGGCCGTCGTAGAGTTCGACCCGGCATAGATCCCGCTCATGGTCGTGCTGGAAATGACGCGCCTTCTCGACCGAATCGACGAAGATCGATGGCGTGCTGCCGACTGAGCGGACCGTGGCCACGAAATGGCCGCGAGTGACGCGCGCCATCTCGGCCGATACCCGCGGCAAGCTCTCAGCCGGCAGATGGCTCAGCACGCTATAGAGACAGAGCGTCAGATCGACCGAACCGTCCGCCTCGGGCAACGGCTCGGTCAAATCAGCGACATCGAAGACCAGCACGACGCCCGGCAATTCGCTGAGCCGCTGTCCCAGGTCGCGCGCCGTCCGGATCTGCGTTTCGGCCACGTCGAAGCCGCGCGCGATGATGTTGGAGAAACCCAATTCCAAGGCGCGCGTGACGAGCCGACGGAGCCATGTGCCGGGGCCACAGCCGGCATCGAGGATGCGGACGACTTGCGCGCCGCGCGCCCGCAGTTCCGTGAGCTTGCCGTCCAGCACCGACCAGAGGCAGCGGTCCGCATAGGCATGCGGCCCCGAGAAATCGAACAGGTGTTCGGGGTCGCCGTCGGCATACGCCACGTATGCGCTGCCGGCACGATTATAGATGCTGGCGATGGTCTCGCTCCCCTGGATTTCGACCAGAGAGACGCGAGGGTGAGATCGTTGGACCGCGTGCATGCTTAACCTCTGCAGCAGTTGAGGCAACAGGTTCACGCAAATAGTTCTCCCTTTTATCAATACAAAAGCAAGACAACAGCAAATACGGCCTTATAAAATTCTCATAAATAAAATCGACCGCCGCCATCAATAAGTCGTAGCATTGATTATATGGCACAAGCCGCCTATGAATATCAGGCGATTACGGCTCGCACTTGCTGAGCATTCAGTTCAAGCGAAGCCGTTGCGAAAGAACTCTTTCAAGGATTGATCGACATGAGAGCAGAGCCTGGTGTGCGCCGGACCATCATCCGCGAGTGGATGGCCCTACCGCCGGAAAAGCGGCGAACGGTGGAACAGGCCGCGGCCTTCGCCGCCAAGGCGGCCGAGACGCACCGGTTCGGCGCCGGCGGCGATCCGCAGGCCCGCGTCGTGGTCTGGCTCGCGCCCCGCACCGGCCGGGCGTGACGGCCGGGCGTGAACTCGAGAAACCCTTATGACAGGAGGCCCCCATGGCCGATCTCGTCGACATCGCCATCCCGGCCAGCGCGCAGCCCGTTGCCGAGGCGCTCGGCCTCAAGGTCCAGCGCAGCGTGACGAGCGGGGCGCGCATCCGGCAGATTCCGCGGGATGAGGCGGAACTCGTGATCGAATATCTGCAGCAGTCCGGCTTTCCGGCGCGCATTGTCGAGCCGGAGCCGCGCGACCGGCCCGGTACGACGCGCGCGGCCTAGCCGAGGTTGCCCGACCCCAGCGGCCGAAACTAGGCCGCGCGGACGGCGGCGATGAAGGTTGCCACTTCCCGCCGCATGCGCTCGGCCTGCTCGGACAGTTCGGTTGCCGCGCCCAGGACCTGCTGGGACGCCGCACCGGTCTCACCCGCCGCGACAGACACGCCGGCGATATTGTCGGCAACCTGCTGCGTGCCCTGCGCTGCCTGCTGGACATTGCGCGTGATCTCGCCGGTCGCAGCACCCTGCTCCTCGATGGCGGCCGCGATCGTGGTCGTCACCTGGTTGATTTCGGCGATGACGCTGCCGATGCTGTTGATCTCGGCGGCCGTTCCGCTGGTCGCCGTCTGAATTTCGCTCACCTGGCTCTGGATCTCGCCGGTGGCGCGCGCCGTCTGGCTGGCGAGCGCCTTCACCTCGGACGCTACGACCGCAAAGCCCTTGCCCGCCTCGCCGGCCCGCGCCGCCTCGATCGTGGCATTGAGCGCCAGCAGATTGGTCTGCCCGGCGATGCCCTCGATCAGGCGCACCACCTCGCCGATCTTCTCGGCCGCGCGCGACAGGCCTTCGACCGTATGGCTCGTCCGCTCAGCCTGGTCGACGGCGCGGCCGGCCACCGCGGCCGAGTGGGTCACCTGACGGCCGATCTCGCCGATGGACGCAGCCAGTTCCTCGGCGGCGGCGGCCACGGTCTGCACATTGGCCGAGGTCTGCTCGACGGCCGCCGCCACGGCGCTGCTCTGTTCGGAGGCCTGGTCGGCCGTGCTCGACATGGTCTGCGCCGCGGCACGCAGCTCGGTCGAGGACGAAGCGACGGCGTCGACCATGATCTTGACGTTCTGCTCGAACTCGTCGGCAAGGTGGTTCATCGCCGCCTTCTGCTTCGCCTCGGCCCGCGCCTTCATCTCGACCTGCTCGGCCTCGAGCGCGCGGGTCCGCGCCAGATTCTCCTTGAAGACCTGCGCCGTCTTCGCGATGTCGCCGATTTCATCGCCGCGCTCGGTACCGGTGACGGCGACCTCGAGGTCGCCCTCGGCCAAGCGGCGGAGTAACGCCACGATCATCGCGATCGGCTTCGAGATGCCGTATTGCGACAGGAAGAAGCCCAACGCCAAGCCCGCCGCGATGCCGACGAGGCTCGCCACGACGAGCGTCGTGCTGATGGTCTCATAGAGCGCCTGACTGGCTTTCGCCGTCGCCGCATTGCTCGCGTCCGCCGCGTCGGCGTAGGCCTTGACCGTGGCGATCGCAGTCTCTGCTTCCGCCCGGTTCTTCATCGCCTCGGCGAAAATCGCCTTCTGGCTGTCGCTGATCGACGCGTCCTTGGCGTGCGCGTCGACCGCGCGCAACACGGCATCGAGTCCCGTAATGAACGCCTGATAGTCCTTGGTGACGGTTTCGAGCAGCCGGGTCTGCTCGGCATCAGACGTTTTCACGAGCCTGGCGGCCCGAGCCTCGAACTCGGCGCGCCGGTCGCTGATGACCTGCCTCGCCGCTTGCACAGTCTCCGGTGACGGATCGGCGGTCATCCGGAATTCCGCGCGATTGATCGCCAGCAGATCCTGGTTCATGCGCGCCGCGGTCAGTGCTTCCTTGCCGGTCTCGGCAATGTCCGAAGCGGCGGCACTCAGTTGCTGGGCAGCATCGATCGCCATGTAGCTGATCGCCAGCGTCACGGCGCTGATCAGCGCCACCAGGACCAGCAGCTTCGTCTTGATGCGGACGTTCGCCAGCATGTCTCGCCTCCAGCTTCGGATCGGCACCGGTGGCGGCAGAGCCGCTCGGGCACCCTCGACGCTAGGAGGCGGCGCTTGTGAAGCCGTTAAGAATGGGACATCGGGGCTACGCTCCCGGCCGAGGCCGGGAGCGCCAGCATTCTCAGGCGATGCCGCCGAGGCACAGGTACTTGATCTCGAGGAAGTCCTCGATGCCGTATTTCGAGCCTTCGCGGCCGAGGCCCGATTGCTTGACGCCGCCGAACGGCGCCACTTCCGTCGAGATGATGCCCTCGTTGATGCCGACGATGCCATATTCCAGGCCCTCGGCAACGCGGAAGATGCGGCCGATGTCGCGGCTGTAGAAATAGGCCGCGAGGCCGAACTCGGTATCGTTCGCGAGCTTGATCGCCTCGGCCTCCGTCTTGAAGCGGAAGAGCGGTGCCAAGGGCCCGAACGTCTCCTCACGGGCGACGGCCATGTCCGGCGTGACGTTCGTGATAATGGTCGGCTCGAAGAAGCTGCCGCCCAGGGCATGGCGCTTGCCGCCCAAGGTCACCTTGGCGCCCTTCTTGACGGCATCGGCAATGTGCTCCTCGACCTTGGCGACTGCCTTGTCGTCGATCAGCGGCCCGATCACGGTGCCCTGATCGAAGCCGTTGCCGACCTTCAACGCTGCGACCGCGTCGGCAAGCTTGCCGGCGAACGCGTCATAGACCTTGTCCTGCACCAGGATGCGGTTGGCGCAGACGCAGGTCTGGCCGGCGTTGCGGTACTTGGACGCGATGGCGCCCTTGACCGCCGCGTCGAGGTCGGCGTCGTCGAACACGATGAACGGGGCATTGCCGCCCAGCTCCATCGAGCATTTCTTGATGGTCTCGGCCGCCTGGCGCAACAGCACCCGGCCGATCTCGGTCGAGCCGGTGAAGGTCACCTTGCGCACGATGTCGTTCGACGTCATCTCGCCGCCGATGGCCGACGCACTGCCGGTCACGACCGAGAACACGCCCTTGGGCACGCCCGCACGCTCAGCGAGCTCGGCCAAGGCCAAGGCCGAATAGGGCGTCGCGGTTGCGGGCTTCAGCACCATGGTGCAGCCGGCAGCCAAGGCCGGGCCGGCCTTGCGCGTGATCATCGCGGCCGGGAAGTTCCAGGGCGTGATCGCGGCGCAGACGCCGATCGGCTCCTTCAGCACGATGACGCGCTTGTCGGCGCCGTGCGGCGGGATCGTGTCGCCGTAGATGCGCTTGCCCTCTTCGGCGAACCATTCGACGAACGAGGCGGCATAGGCGATCTCGCCGCGCGATTCGGTCAGGGGCTTGCCCTGCTCCGCCGTCATGAGCCGCGCCAGATCCTCCTGGTTCGCCATCATCAGCTCGAACCATTTCCTGAGGATGTTGGCCCGCTCCTTGGCGGTCTTGGCACGCCAGGCCGGGAGGGCTGCGTTCGCCGCCTCGATGGCGCGCCGCGTCTCGGTCGCCCCCATGTTCGGCACCGTACCCAGCTCCTTGCCGGTCGCGGGATCGGTCACGGCCACGGTCTTGCCGCTGTCGGCCGGCACCCACGCGCCGTCGACATAGGCCTGCTCGCGAAACAGCTTGCTGTCGGTCAGTTGCATGACATCTCTCCCTATGGGGCGCGGTTTTCCTCGACCGAACCCGGGCGGCACTCGTCCGATCCCGGATCCTCGTCAGATGCGCCGGAATTGCTTGCCGAGGCGCAGGCCCTGGCTCTGGTAGTTGGACCCGATACCCTGGCCATAGAGCTTGTCCGGCCGCTCCGTCAGGCGCTCATAGACGAGGCGGCCCACGACCTGGCCGTCCTCGATCAGGAACGGCACCTCGTGGGCGCGCACCTCGAGCACCGCCCGGCTGCCGGCGCCGCCGGTCTCGCCAAGCCCGAAGCCCGGGTCGAAGAAACCCGCGTAATGCACGCGGAACTCGCCGACCAGGCTGTCATAGGCCAGCATCTCGGCGGCATGGTCGGCGGGCACCACGACCGATTCCTTGGAGGCCAGGATGTAGAAGTCGTTCGGATCGAGGATGATGCCACTGCGGCCGCGCCGATGGATCGGCTCCCAGAAATCGAGCGGGTCGTAGTAGTCGATCCGGTCGAGATCGATGAGGCCGGCATGGCGGCGGGCGCGATATCCCACGAGCCCGTTCTCGTCGCCGCGGATGTCGACGGTGAAGGCGATGCCGCCCTTGATGTTGGCCTGGTCCGGCGCCGTGTCGTTGAGGCCGACCGCCTGATGGAGCGCCCGGAGTGAGGTGTCGTCGTGGCTGGGCTCACCCCGGCGCAGGCGCAGCTGCAAGAGCCGCGTGCCGGTATGGACGCGCACGCTGAAGGCGCGCGGGCTGATCTCGGCATAGAGCGGCCCGGCATAACCGGCCTCGACCCGGTCGAACTCGGTGCCGTGGTCAGTGATGAGCCGGGCGAACACGTCGAGCCGGCCGGTCGAGCTCTTGGGATTGGCAAGCGCGCTCAGGCCGGGCGTGAGCCGCACCGACTCGAGGAGCGGCACGATATAGACGCAGTGCCGCTCGAAGACCGCGCCCTTGCTGAGGTCGATCGCATGCATCTCGACCGCGTCGAGCCGCTCCTTCACCGTCGCGTGCCGCCCCGGCAGGAAGCTCGCGCGCACGCGGTAGGCAACGGGCCCGAGGCGCAGGTCGACGCTCGCCGGCTGCACCTGGTCATCGAGGATCGGCTCGCTCGCCGTGATCGCGCCCTCGGCGACGAGCGCACGCAGCGTCTGCGACGGCAGGATGCCGGTGTTGAATTTGGTCGTGCCGCCGTCGCTCATCCCGTCGTGCCTATTCTCGCGTGCCTAGATCCCGAATGGTGAGAGAAGCATCAAACGTGGGCGCGAGACAAGACGACGCGAGCGCGCGCCGCCAGCGAGCCCCGGGGGCACGGCGCCAAGCCTGTCGCGCGGACGTACGGGACTATTTCCGGCGCGGCGCCTTCTTGCGCGCCGCCTGCTCGCCTTCTTTCCGTGTAACGAATAGCCGGCCGGCCTGCTGGGCCGCAGCGCGATTGAGATAGTTGCCGCACTCGAACCGTTGGCCGTCGAACGTCACCGACAGCTCGAATTTCTGCGGCCCCGCCTCGCGGATCTCGATCGTCGCCCTGCTCTCGGCCATACCCGCTTCACCTCATTGCCCAGCGGCCACCATAGCTCACGGGCTTGCCAGCGCCAGCCCTGCCAGCGCCAGGACCAGGGCGGGCGGCATCACGATCAGGCCCAAGCGCAGGAACTGCCGCGTGCCGACGTGGGTCCCCTCGCGCCGCAGCGCCACCAGCCACAGGATGGTCGCAAGCGAGCCGGTGACCGAGAGGTTCGGCCCGAGGTCGACGCCGACCAGCAGCGCCCCCGTGACCGCCTGCGGCAGGCCAGCACCGCCGGCGAGGGCGCCGCCAGCGAAGGACCCGGCGATGAGCCCGACCGGCAGATTGTTCATGAGATTGCAGGCGAGCGCCGAGAGCAGGCCCGCGGTCCAGGCCGCATGGGCGACCGATCCGTCGGCCGTCGCCCGCAGCTGCTGCGCCAAGTCCTGCAGCACGCCGGTCTCGGCAACCCCGGCGACGAGCACGAAGAGGCCGCCAACCAGCGGCAGGACGCTCCAGGAAACACCGCGCAGCAGGGCCCAGGGCACTGTCCGCTGCTGCAGCAGGACCGCTGCGGCCGTGAGCGTGCCGGCGAGGAAGGTCGGCAGGCCGAGCGGCTGGCCGAACGCCGACGCCAGCAGCAGGACGAGCGCCGTGAGCGCGATGCCGCCGGCGGCGAGTGCCCCGCCCGGCGCCAGGTGCGGCAAGGGTACCTCGGCCGCGATCGGCTGGCTGAGCGCCCGCCGCTGCGTCAGGCGCAGGCCGACATAAGTTGCCCCGATGGCGAGTGCCGAGGGCAGCGCGAACCGGCCGAGCCAGTCGAGCAAAGGTGGCATGGCACTGCCGAAGATCACCAGGTTGGCCGGGTTGGAGATCGGCAGCACGAAGCTCGCCGCATTCGCGATGAAGGCGCAGACGAAGAGATGCGGCAGTGGCTCGGCCCCGGCCGCCCGGGCGGCGGCATAGACCGCCGGGGTCAGCACGACCGCAGTCGCATCGTTCGACAGGAACACGGTGACGAGAATGCCGACCAGATAGACGAGCCCGAACAGGCGGCGGGCCGAGCCGCGCGCCCGGCGGGTTGCGAGCGCTGCGAGCCAGTCGAATAGCCCCTCCTGCCGGGCAAGTTCGGCGAGCAGCATCATGCCGACGAGGAAAAGATAGACGTCAGTGCCCCGGCCGATGGCGGCGAGCGCGTCGCGCCAGGGCAAGAGGCCGGTCGCGACAAGGACGGCGGCGCCGGCGACGGCCCAGATCGCTTCCGGCAGGCGCCGGGGCCGCAGGATGACGCCGCCCACGGCCAGGACCGCGGTCGACCAGATGGCCTCCGCGGCCGAAAAAGAAATGGCGATGCTCATGGCTCCCTGTTGCGCCGGGTCGGCCTACGCCGGTCAATTTCACCGGGCCGATGTGACGCGAAACTTGCTCGATTTCAAGCGGAGAGCCGTTGGAGACACGCTTGCGTCCGGCGGCGGTTTCGCCGCTGCCGGACGCAGGGCTCAGAACACAGGCGTCAGGATACGAGGGTCGCATCCAGCGTGATGTCGGCCTTCAGCAGCTTCGAGACCGGGCAGCCGGCCTTGGCCATGCTGGTCAGCTTCTCGAATGTCGCCTGGTCGGCACCGGGAATCTTCGCCTGCAGCGTCAGGTGGACGGCGGTGATGGCGAAGCCGCCTTCGACCTGCTCGAGCGTGACCTTGGCGCTCGTCTCCATCCGCTCGGCGGTGAGCTTGGCCTCGCCCAGGATCAGCGACAGCGCCATGGTGAAGCAACCGGCATGAGCGGCTGCGATCAGCTCTTCCGGATTGGTGCCCTTGACGCCCTCGAACCGGCTGGCGAAGCCGTAGGGATAGGCCTCGAGCGCGCCGCTCTCGGTCGTGATGGCACCCTTGCCGTCCTTGAGCCCGCCCTGCCAGACGGCGGAACCCTTGCGATCGATCTTCATGGTCGTTCTCCCAGCGGGTCGATGCACCGGTGGCGCGGCAGCGCCACCGCGGCGCAGAATCGCTCCACCGCCGGGCCGGCGCTAGCATGAAACGATGACCGATTGTCGGAACCTCTCGCCTCGATAACCTCTCGCCGCGATGCAGCGCCGCATCCTGTCCGTCAGGCCCATGCAGCACTGTTTGCCGCGCTGCGCCACGGACGAGCTGGACGAGGCACGCAGGTGCCGCGGCCCTGCCGGCCGCGCGCGTCGAGAAAGGCCTCGAGCGCCGAGATATAGGCGCCGTCGCGGAACACCTGCTGCTTGCCGATCGCGACCTTGTCGCGCAACGCTCGCCGTCGCCCGGGATCGCGGCCAAGACGGATCGCCTTCGCGACATAGTCGTCGACCGAGCGGGTGATGGTGTCGGTGATCTGCATGCGTCGGAGGATCGCCGCCGTATGGCGGCCGCGCATCAGCCCGCCTTCCAGCGTCACGATCGCCGGGTCCTGCACGAGCGCGTCGAGCGTCGATTTGCCGCCGGACCAGCCGATGGTGTCGAGCACCACGTCCGCCTGGCCGATCGCAGCGAGGAAGCGCTGCTGGTCCATGGCCGGCAGGAACACGCAATGGTCAGCCGCATCGAGCCCGACCGCCGCGAACGCCTGCTCCAGCCGGCGTCGCAACAGGTTCGTGACCGCCCGGCTCTTCGCGAACTCGATGAAGACGAACTGGCAGTCGCCGGCGCCGAGCGCGATCCGCGGGAAGACCGCGTCGAACTGCGGCAGGTACTTGTAGATCGCCTGCCCTGACCAATAGACCGTGGCACCCTCACGCAGGCCGAGTGCCGCACGCCCGATCGCGGCTGGCGGTGCCCCACCGGGATCGTAG
Source organism: Aliidongia dinghuensis (assembly GCF_014643535.1). Classification (NCBI taxonomy): domain Bacteria; kingdom Pseudomonadati; phylum Pseudomonadota; class Alphaproteobacteria; order Rhodospirillales; family Dongiaceae; genus Aliidongia; species Aliidongia dinghuensis. The sequence goes on from NZ_BMJQ01000013.1 coordinate 131,080, forward strand.
TAGGTCGACAGGTTCGGCAGCAGCACCAGCTCTTCGGTATAGTGTGCGCCGCTGCCGGGCGGCTCCATCAGCGCGTTGCTGAGGAACACGTCCATCGTCGCATAGCCGGTCGTCTCCGGATGGCCCCAGCTCACGCACTGCACAGGGGCGAGCCGGAGCGCGCCCAGCTGCGCCGCCATCGGATCCATGCCGATCTCGGGATAGAGCAACACCTCCGGCCGGTCGTCGAGGATGAGGCGCCGCCACTCGGCGGTCGGCCGACCGCCTTCGACGAAGCGGGCGCAGAGATCGCGCGCCAGATCCGTCTCCGCGTCGTGTGTCGTGCCGGTGTGATAGCCCAGCACCTCGAAGCGCGACCGGTCGAGCTGCTTCAGCCAGCCCTCGATGAACAGTTTCCAGATCGTATGGTCGTGAAAGAAGCCGCTGACGATGCCGAGCCGGATCTTGCTGCCGCCGGCCGAAGTGCCGTGGAGCGCCGGCGTCGGGTAGCGCGCCGCCATGGTCCGGCACAGGAGATCGCCGTAGAGCTCCTGCAACGCCCGGTCGTTGTAGCCCTGATAGGCCAGAAAGAACGGCTGACTGGCGCCGGCGCCCTCGGCCAGCTTTTCAAGCGGAAAGACCGTGCCGGCGTCCGCGCGCAGCTGCTTCAGCTGACGCAGATAGTCGGTGCGGCGGCGGAACAGCTCGAGCTCGTCCTGATAGAGCACGGGCAGTTGCGCCATGCAGAGCGCCAGACGCGCGGCACCGTAATTGGGCCGGATCGCGAGCGCCCGCTCGTAGCACGCCGTCGCCTCGTCGAGCCGGCCGTCGATCTGGCAGACGCAGCCGAGATTATATTGCGCGTCGGCATGGTCCGGCTGGCGCTGCAGCGCCCGGCGATAGCACTCCTCGGCCTCGTCGAGCCGGCCCAGCTCCTGCACCACGATGCCGAGATTGTTGTGGGCCGCGGCGTGGTCGGGGGCGAGCCGCAGCACGGCCCGATAGAGCGCCTCGGCTTCGGGCCAGCGCCTCAAGTTGATCAGCAGATTGCCGAGATTGTAGGAGGCACCGGCATGGTTCGGCCGCGCGGCCAGGCAGGCGCGATAGCTGGCCTCGGCCTCCGCCGGCTGATCCTGGTCGGCCAGCGCGTTGGCGAGATTGTAGAGAATCTCGGGCGCGTCGGGACTGAGCTCCAGGGCACGGCGGTAGCAGGCGACGGCGTCCACCCCCTGCCCCAGCTCGCGCAGCACCGTGCCGAGATTGCTTGCGATCTCGGCGCTCGCCGGACGCAGGTCGAACGCACGCCGGTAATGCTCGGCTGCGGCGGCGCGCTGCCCCAGGTCGCGCAGCAGGTTGCCGAGGTTGTTGTGATAGGGTGCCGCCGCCGGGTTGATCTCGATTGCGTGCCGGATAAGGGCGGCCGCCCCGTCGAGATCGCCCGCCTGGTGCATCACCAGGCCCAAGAGATGCAGGCTGTCGGCGTGGGCAGGATCGATCGCCAGGATGTGCCGATAGATCGTCGCGGCCTCGGCGATCCGACCGGCCTCATGGTGGCCGATCGCAATTTCGAACAGGGCTGCGGGGGTACCCACGCCATCGTGCGGCGGTGTCACCTCGCTCATGACCGGGCGACCGGCAAGAGGAACGGCACGGGCATTCTGAGATACCTCCTCGGAAGCAAGGCCTTGATTCGGCACCTTTCCCGAGGAGCAATCACCCTGCCGCAGCCCCTTTTGCGGCTTTTCAGCTAGTTAATAGAAAAATAACAAGGCACCCTGTGCAGCTCGGCAATTTTTGCCGGTCGGTTCCTGCCGCAGACCGTCGTCCCTAGGCACTATGGCCGCGGCGGGCAGGTGCTGCCCTTCCCCTTTCGTCATGTCCGGGCATGACGGAAAGAAATGGGCTGCCGGCGAACTATTCGACCGTGACGCTCTTCGCGAGATTGCGCGGCTGGTCCACGTCCGTGCCCTTGTGGACGGCGGTGTGGTAGGCGAGCAGCTGCAGCGGGATCGAATAGAGGATCGGCGCCACGAACGGATCGCAGTCCGGCAGGCGGATGGTGGCCAGCGTCTTGCCTGGGAATGCGGCGATGCCGGCCGCATCCGACATCATGATCACCTTGCCGCCGCGCGCCAGCACCTCCTGGACGTTGGACGCGGTCTTCTCGAACAGCTCGTCGTGCGGCGCTACGACGATGACGGGCATCTGATCGTCGATAAGCGCGATCGGCCCGTGCTTCATCTCGCCGGCAGCGTAGCCCTCGGCATGGATGTAGCTCAGCTCCTTGAGCTTCAAGGCCCCTTCGAGCGCCAGCGGATAGGAGGTGCCACGACCGAGGTAGAGCACGTCGCGCGCGTCGATCAACGACTTGCCGAGCGCCTCGATCGCCTCCTCGTCGGCCAGCACCTCGGCGATGCGCGACGGCACTTCGGCGAGCGCCGTCGCAAGCTCGGCCTCGCGCTGGGTGTCGATCTTGCCGCGTGCCCGCGCGACCGCGATCGCGAAGCAGGCGAGCACAGCCAGCTGCGCCGTGAAGGCCTTGGTCGAAGCGACGCCGATCTCGGGACCGCACAGGGTCTGCAGCATGACGTCGGCCTCGCGCGCCATGGAGCTTTCCGGCTGGTTGACCAGGACGGCGACATGCTGCTTCTGGCTCTTGGCGTAGCGGAGCGCTGCAAGCGTGTCGGCCGTCTCGCCCGACTGCGAGATGAAGAGCGCCAGGCCGCCCTCCGGCAATTCGGCGGCGCGGTAGCGGAACTCGCTCGCGATATCGACCTCGACCGAGATGCGGGCCAGCTTCTCGAACCAGTATTTGGCCACCAGCGCCGAATGGAACGAGGTGCCGCAGGCGACGATGGTGACGCGCGAGACCTCGGCCAGGTCGAACGGCAGGTCTTGCAGCGCCACGGTGCGGGTCGCCGGGTTGACGAAGGTCGAGAGCGTATCGCCGATGACCGCCGGCTGCTCGTAGATCTCCTTGTGCATGAAGTGGCGATGGTTGCCCTTGCCGATCATGGCGCCCGACAGCGCCGTCTGCTTGATCGGCCGTTCGACCGGCCGGTTGTCGGCATCGAACAGCTGGGCACCGGTCGGCGACAGCACCGCCCAGTCGCCCTCTTCCAGATAGGTGATGCGCTGGGTCAGCATCGCGAGCGCGAGCGCGTCCGAGCCCATATACATCTCGCCTTTGCCGTTGCCGTAGCCGATCGCCGCCGGCGCGCCGCGCCGGGCGCAGATCAGGAGCTCGGGATAGCCCGCGAACAGGATCGTCATCGCGAAGATGCCGTGCAGGCGCGGCAGCGTCTTTGCCACCGCCTCCGTCGGGCTGGCGCCGGCTTCGAGATAGCTGGTCAGGAGGACCGCAACCGCCTCGGTATCGGTGTCGCTGGTGAATTCGCGGCCCTGGGCGAGCATCTCCGCCTTGATCTCGGCAAAATTCTCGATGATGCCGTTATGGACGATGGCGACGCGGTCGGTCGCGATCGGGTGCGCATTGCGCTCGATCGGCGCGCCGTGGGTCGCCCACCGGATATGGCCGATGCCGGTCGTGCCCTCGATCGGGTTCTGGGTCACGCGATCGTAGAGATTCTGGAGCTTGCCCTCGGCCCGGCGCCGCTCGATCCGCCCGTCGACGAGCGTCGCGATGCCAGCCGAATCGTAGCCCCGGTACTCGAGCCGGCGCAGGCCTTCCATGAGAAGGGGCGCCACCTCTGCCTTGCCGATGATGCCGATGATGCCGCACATGAGAATGATCCTTTTCGAAAAATGCTCCGTCCGCCGCCCCGAGCGCTAAGGACGGCCTACCAATTCACGCGTTACTTCTTGTGCTTGGCGCGCTGGAGCGCGCGGAACTCCGCGGCACGGCCCGGCTTGTCGACCTGGCGCGCGCGGCCGATGGCGATCGCGTCCGCCTCGACATCGTGCGTGACCACGCTGCCGGCCGCGGTCATGGCGCCGTCGCCGATCTTGATCGGCGCCACGAGCGAGCTGTTGGAGCCGATGAAGGCGCGCGCGCCGATCTCGGTGCGGTACTTGCCGAACCCGTCGTAGTTCACGGTGATCGTGCCGGCGCCGATGTTGCTCCCGCCGCCGATCGTGGCGTCGCCCAGATACGTGAGGTGGTTGGCCTTCGCCCCCGGGCCCATCTCGGCGTTCTTGAGCTCGACGAAATTGCCGATATGGACGTCATCCGCCAGCACGGTGCCGGGCCGGAGGCGCGCGAACGGGCCGATGATGGCGCCGGCACCGATCCGGGCGCCCTCGATATGGCAGAACGGCTTGATCTGCACCCGGTCGCCGACCGTGACGCCGGGGCCGAACACGACCTGCGGGCCGATCACCACATCGCGGCCCAGAACCGTGTCGGCCGCCAGGAACACGCTCGCCGGATCGACGAGCGTCGCGCCGTTGGCCATTGCGGCCGCGCGCAGGCGCTGCTGCAGGATCGCCTCGGCCGCCGCCAGGTCGGCGCGGGAATTGACGCCGACCAGCTCGTCGGCCGGCGCCTCGACGACGCGCGCGCGCCGCCCGTCGCCGCGCGCGATGCCGACGATGTCGGTCAGATAGAATTCGCCCTTGCTGTTGTCGTCGCGCACCCGGTCGACGAGGCCGAACAGCGCCGCGCCATCAATCACCATCACGCCCGAATTGCAGAGATCGAGCGCCAGGATCCCGGGCGAGGCCTCCACGGCCTCGACGATCGCGTCGAGATCGCCCGAGCCGTCGAGCACCAGGCGGCCGTAGGCGTTGGGCGGCGCCACGCGCATGCCGAGCACGACGACCGCGGCGCCGGTCCGCTCCCGCTCCTCAACCATGCGGGCGAGCGTCTCGACCGTGATGAGCGGCGTGTCGCCATAGACGACGAGTACCGCGTCAAACGGCGCTTCGCCGAGTGCCGCACGGGCGCAGCCGACCGCATGGCCGGTGCCGCGCTGTTCCAGCTGATGGGCGATCGCATGAGGGACGGCCGCAGCCTCGACGCTCGGCATGTCGGGGCCGGCAACCACGACCATCCGGTCCGGGTCGAGCCCGGCACAGGTGTCGAGCACATGGCGCAGCATCGGTCGCCCGGCGATCTCGTGCATCACCTTGGGCAGGGCCGATTTCATCCGCGTCCCCTTGCCCGCCGCGAGCACGACCACCGCCAGCCGGTTCCGAGACATCCCACCCTCCATGAGCCCTCCTAAAAATAGACCGCGACTGAAACCCGCCGGTCAGGTCACAATGTGTGCGGCGCAGAATGTGTCACGCACTCCTTACCGTTTACGAAACAACTTTTGTGAATCGACATGACGGCGAAGCAATTGATCCTGTTCGACCTCGACGGCACGCTCATCGACAGCGCCGGAGACCTGCACGACGCGGTCAATCGGATGCTGGCAGCACTCGATCGCGCGCCGCTGACGCTCACGCAAGTGATCGGCATGATCGGGAACGGCGTGCCGACGCTGGTCAAGCGCGCGCTGGCCGCGAGCCCGGGCGCCCCCGTCGAGCACGAGACGGCGATGATCCATTTCAACCGGGCCTATGATGCGGAGCCGACACGGCTGACGACGGTCTTTCCCGGCGTGGCGACGACGCTCGAGCTGCTCGCGGCGACCGGCCGGCAGCTTGCCGTCTGCACCAACAAGCACGAATCCTCGGCGCGCCATATTCTGGGCAAGCTCGGGCTCGCCCAGTATTTCCGCCACCTGATCGCCGGTGACAGCCTGCCGTTCCGCAAGCCGGATCCACGCGTCATCACGGAAACGCTGTCGCGCCTCAAGCTCACGACCGGGGATGCGGTGATGGTCGGCGACAGCGAGGTCGATGCCGCCACGGCCGCAGCCGCGGGCGTCGATTTCATCCTGATGACCTACGGCTATCACCATGGCCCGGTCGAGGCGATCGCGGCCGACCACCGGCTCGACCGATTCGCCGATCTCGCTCCTCTATTCGTATAATCCCCTGCCGCGCGATCCGTCTCGCCCCGCCTTCGTCAAAGCGGCGGCAGGCTGATCGACAGCACGATCGCCAATTCGCGGAGCACACGCCGCGCCTCGGCGAACGCCAGACGATCGATGGCACCGGCCAGCACGCTGCTGTCGACGCCCTTCTCGTCGAGCGCCGTCCGCACCCCCATGAGCTCCCGTCGGGCGGCAAGGGAATTCCGGGCGAGCAGCGCGTCGAGCGCGGTCATCAGCAGCTTGAGGTCGACCGCGGCCGGCGCCGGTGTCGGTGCTGCGACGGGCACCGGTTCGGCCGGCGTCAGGCCGGACAGCACCTCCGCCATGGCATAGTCGAGTTCAGCGAGCAGCGGCTCCATGCCCGTCGTCTCGCCCGAACGGAGGCCCATCTCGACGTCGGTGACGACCCGCGCGAGCCGCATCGCGGAAAGATTGCCGGCAACCCCCTTGAGCGTATGGGCCCGGCGCGTCGCCTCCTCAAGCGCGCCCTCGCCCAGCGCGCGGCGGATCGCCGTCACGGCATCGGCCTGGGTCCGGCCGAATTCCGCCAGCAGGCGAGACAGAAGCGGGCGATTGCCCCCCAACCGCGCGAGAGCCGATGGGACATCGATGCCGGGCTGTTCATCCATGAGCATGATCTCGGTCGCTGCCAATCCTCGAAACGCCGGCCTCCGGACAATGCCGTCGAGCCGGCGGCCCCCCTTGAGATCGCATCGAATATCACGGCCGAACCAAGGCCGTCGACGCTCGCGACCCCGCTTGCGGGCATCGCTCGACCCCGGTGCGGCATTTGTTCTTGCTGAGGAAGGCCTGTGCAGGATCTAGGCCAGCGAGGAACCAGGTCAGGCAGGACCTAAGCCAGGGCGCGCTCCAGCACGCGGGCAACATGCAGCGCCGGCCGGGCTGCCCCGTCGGCGATCTGGTGCCGGCAGCTGGTGCCGTCGGCAACGATCAGCGCCTCGGGCGGTGCCGCCCGCACAGCCGGCAGCACCGACAATTCGCCGATGCGCATGGCGACGTCGAAATGCTCCACCTCGTAGCCGAAGGCGCCGGCCATGCCGCAGCAGGTCGCCTCAATCGTCTTGACCGTGAGGCCTGGCACCAGCCCCAGCACCGTCGCGACGTCCGGCACGAGGCCGAACGCCTTTTGATGGCAATGGCCGTGCAGGTAGGCTTCGCCGACGCCGATCGGCCGCAGGGCCAGGTTGAGCCGGCCCGTGCGCTGCTCGGCGGCGAGGAACTCCTCGAACAGCATTGCACTCCGGGCGAGCCCCGTCGCCTCTTCCTTGCCCAGCATGCCGGCATACTCGTCGCGGAGCGTCAGCAGGCACGAGGGCTCGAGCCCGACGATCTTCGCGCCCCGCGCGAGGAACGGTGCCAGCGCCGCGATCAGGCGGCGCGCCTCGACCCGGGCTTCGTCGATCAGGCCGGCGGCAAGGAACGTGCGGCCACAGCACAGCGGCCGTCCGTTGCGCGGCGGCTCGACCACCCGATATCCCGCGGCCAGCAGCACGCGACGGGCGGCCCTGAGGTTCTCCGGCTCGAAGCTGCCGTTAAACGTGTCGGCGAGCAGGACAACTTCCGCCCCCTCGCCCTCAGCCGCCATCGGCCGCCACGCATCGGCGCGCCAGGCCGGCAGCGAGCGGCGGCGCGACAGGCCGAGGGCGCGCTCACCCAGCGCCGCCAATGCCGGAACGCGGTTTCGCAGATTCAGAATTGCCGCAAAATGCCTTGCGAGATGCGCGTAGCGCGGCAGGTACGCGACGAGCCGCTGCCGCACCGTAAGCCCATGTCGCCGCTGCCAATGGTGCAGGAACTCGAGCTTCATGCGCGCCATGTCGACACCCGTCGGACATTCGCGCTTGCAGCCCTTGCAACCGACGCACAGATCCATCGTCGCCTTCATGGCGTCCGAGGTGAGCGCATTCGGGCCGAGCTGGCCCGAGAGCGCCAGGCGCAAGCTGTTCGCCCGGCCGCGCGTCACGTCCTGCTCGTCCTCGGTCGCCCGGAAGCTCGGGCACATGACACCCGGGTCGGATTTGCGGCAGGTGCCGTTGTTGTTGCACATCTCGACGGCATTGAGGAACCCGCCCCACTCCGACCAGTCGAGCGCGGTCTCGAGCGGCAGCGCCTGATAGTCCGGCCGATAGCGCATCAGGCTGCGGTCGTCCATGCGCTGGGGTCGGACGATCTTGCCAGGATTGAAGAGGCCGTCCGGATCGAACGTGTCCTTGACCCGCTCGAACGCGCGCACGATGCGCGGCCCGAACATCGCCTCGTGGAACTCCGAGCGGACGAGCCCGTCGCCGTGCTCGCCGGAATGGGCACCCTTGTACTCGCGCACGATGGCGAAGGCTTCCTCGGCGATCCGGCGCATCTTCGCGACATCCTCGCCGTCCTTCATGTTGAGCACGGGGCGGACATGCAGGCAGCCGACCGAGGCATGGGCGTACCAGGTGCCCTCGACCCCGTTGCGGCCGAAGAGATCGGTCAGGCGCTGGGTATAGTCGGCGAGATCGTCGAGCGGCACCGCGCAATCCTCGATGAACGAGACCGGTTTGCCGTCGCCCTTCATCGACATCATGATGTTGAGCCCGGCCGAGCGCACCTCGGCGAGCTTCGCCTGAAACGCCGGGTCGACCGCCGGCACAATCGCGTCGGGATATCCCAGATCGCCCATCATTTGGTCGAGCTCGGCCATCTTGCCGAGCAATGCCGCGTGATCCTCGCCCGAGAACTCGACCAGCAGGAGTGCCTCGGGCTCGCCCTTGACCGCCCGCTCGATGGTCGGCGCGAAGGCCGGGATCTTGCGCGCGAGATCGATCATGGTGCGGTCGACCAGCTCGACCGCCGAGGGGCCTAGCGTCACGATGTACCGGGTCGACGCCATGGCGTCGTAGAAATGGGCGAAATGGCAGATCGCCTGAACCCGATGCTTCGGCAGCCGGTGCATGCGCAGCTGGATCTTGGTGAAGAAGCCCAGCGTGCCTTCGGATCCCACCAGCAGCTTCGCCAGGTTGCGCGGGCGCTCACCCAGCGTCTCGATGTTGTAGCCGCCGACCTTGCGCAGCACCTTCGGGATGCGCGCCGCGATCTCGTCGGCCTCCTCGACATAGAGATCGTCCATGCTGCGCACGAGATCGGCGTAGCGATCGGTGGCGCCCGGCAGATTGCCGCCGGTCTCGGCGAAGCGCGCCTGGGCGCCATCGGCCAGGATCGCGTCCACGGCCAGCACGTTGTGCACCATGATACCGTACTGGATCGAACGGGCGCCGCAGGAATTGTTGCCGGTCATGCCGCCGATCGTCGCCCGGTTGGCCGGCGACACGTCGATCGGAAAGCTGAAGCCGCTGGGCTTCAGGATCTTGTTCAGGCGATCCAGCACGATGCCCGGCTCGACCGTGACGGTCTCGCTCGCGACGTCGGTCTCGAGCACCCGGTTCAGGTGGCGGCTGGTGTCGAGCACCAGCGCGCGGCCCACCGTCTGGCCGCATTGCGAGGTGCCGGCGCCGCGCGGCAGCACCGGCACGCCCTCCTCGCGCGCGATCTCGATCGCGGTCGCCACGTCGGCCGCCGTCCGCGGGATGACGACGCCGATCGGCTCGATCTGATAGATGGAGGCGTCGGTCGAGTAGCGCCCGCGCGTGAAGGGATCGAACCGGACCTCGCCTTCGACGGCGGCGGCCAAGCGCCGCGCGAGCCTCGGATCGCCCGGCCGCACCTGCTCCATCCGCCTCATCCCACAGCTCCATTTTGCATGCAATCTGGAAGAGCGGCACGCTAGCACCGATTTTCAGCGAAGAATAGCACGTGGGAATTGCATGCAAGATGTCGGCAGGCCTCTCTCGGTCGGCCGCTGCGTGCCCTTCTCCATTGTGGCATCATACCGCCAATTGCGGGTCGCGGAGGGGAAAGCGAGATGCGTGCGCACCGAGAATGGTCCCGCTCGTGCCGGGGCGCCGGGCTCATTCTGGCGCTCGCCACGAGCGCGTGCGCGGCCCCGCCCGGCCCCAGCCCCACCGAAGCGCGCAGCGGCCGGTTCGACGTGGCACTGGCGCACATGTATCTGGATGGCAGCGGCGTGCCGCGGGACGACACCAAGGCCGCCTATCTGCTGTCGAACGCGTCCGCGCTCGGCAATGTCGACGCCACGGAGATGCTGGGCCAGCTCTACGCCGACGGGCGCGGCGTGCACCGCGACGACGATCTCGCGACCAGCCTGTTCCGCGCTGCCGTCGATGGCGGCAATGTCGCAGCCCTGACCGACCTCGGCCGGATGCTGGAAACCGGTCGCGGCAACGGTCGGGACCCGAATGCGGCGCTCCGCTACTACGAGCGCGGCATGGCCGCCGGCGACCAAAATGCGCGCGACAATTACAAAAGATTGAAAAAGTCGCTCGACGCTGCGCCGACGCCGTCGGCAGCGCCGCCATCCAATCCGCAGATCACCGCCAAAGCGCTCACGCCGCCGACGTGATCCTGGGTTGCGCCCAAGGAATCTGCAGCGGCAATCACTTTTTCGCTGTTACAAAGCCACACACTCGGATACAATCTGTTACATGGTTCGAGGGGATCGGACCGGGGGCGCCACGCACTTTCAGATCTTTTTCGACGGCCGGGCCTATGACCCGGCCGTTGCTATTTGGGCCCCGGCCACCCGGTTCGAGGCCGCCCGGTTACAGCTGGTCCATCACCTCCTCGCGCAGCGCGGTCTGCCGCCGCAGCACCGCTGCCTGCACCGGCCCCTGCCATGCTTGGGGCACGATCTCGAGCAGAGCCCGCTCCAGCGTCATCAGCCCCGCCCATTCCTCGTTCGCCCCGCCGCGCGTCAGGCGCTTGCGCCCCTCGATGCTGCGCAGGATCCGGCTCCACAGCGCCTGATGCGCCTGGGGCAGCCGGCCGGCCGCGAGTTCCGCCGCGAGCCGGACCGACGGCGCATCGGCCGCGGCACCCGCCGGCGCCCGGCCGGCGGCGATCTGGGCGAGCAGCAGCAGCGCGGGCCCAAGTTCATTCTGGTCGCCCAGCACGTCCTTAAGCAGGCTCGGCGCGTCGATCAGACAGGCGGCGAACTCGTCGAGCAGACCCATGCCGACCGCCGACGGATTGGGTTTGGCCAGGTCGAGTACGATCTCGAGCTTGCCGTAGAGACTGACGCCCTTGAAATGGGCGGACAGGCTGCGGAACGCCCAGAAGCGGAAATCCTCGGGCGCGACGCGGCCCTCGAGCGCGTCGAGCAGCGCGTCGAGCCCCTCGGGCCCGAGGCGCGGCATGTTTCGTTCCGCCTGGGCCGCCTTGACCCGAAGCCGGGCGCGATCGACCAGATTGCCGAGGAAATTGCTGCGCTGGCGCTCGGTATCGCCCTCCTGCGCCCGCGCCGCCCGGCTGATCGCCGTATTGATCGCACTGTCCTGCTGCAGGACCGCCTGCGAGGTCGCCTCATAGGTCACGAGCTCGATCGGCGTCGCCCCAAGCTTGTCGAGCAACGGACGCAGCATCGTGCCGATGGCCCTGCAGGCGGGGCGCGCGAACAAATCGTCGAGCCCCCGGCAGACCGGAACCGGGCCGGCCACATCGAGCACGGCAACCTTCTTGTCGGCCGGCACGGGCGGCGCCTGGCGTGACAGGACCTCGGCACGCGTGACGAAGCCATCGGCCCGCTCGCGCTCGCGCACCACACGCACGGCCGAGACGCCGGTCTGGCTGAGAACGGCCGATGCCGCCGCCTCGACCCGCCGCTCCAGCTTTTCATAGTCGAGCCGGTCGAACGGGCGGCCAAGCTCGTCGCGGCCGTCGTCGATCACCTGGACGATCTGCCAGCGCTGATCGACGAGCGCCAGGATCTCGTACCGCAAGCGGCGACTCTTGTAAAACTCACCCATCGCTCGACCATTCGCCCGGGAAACCACTATCGGAGGCTATCGTCCGGCCCCTGATGCTCAGCCATCTGGGCGCGCGGGGTTTGAACCGGCGCGCGAGGGCACGCTATCCTGCCCGAGGGGGCGGCACGCCGGCAAGGCGACGATCGCCGAAGTTGAATCGCAGAAGTTGAATTGCAGGGGCAGGATGGTCGAGGCACGCCTCAAGACGGAAATCTGGGTCCAGGCGGCCGTGCGGCGCGCCAATCTCGACGGCGGCATCGTGACCGTGGTCGCCAAGGGCGATCCGACGAGCGGCAGCGTGCTGGTCAAGGTCAACCGTTTCGCCGACGGCTGCGAAGTGCTGGCCGAGACGCGCGATCCGGACGGCGCGCGCGCCTGGTACCGCGGCACCGGCGCCGTTCCGGTCGATGAGCCGACGGCCGACGCCTATATCGAGCGCGCCCGCCGGCGCGACCCCGACCTGTGGGTGATCGAGGTCGAGGACCGCGACGGCCACCTGCCGTTTGCCGGCAAGATTCTTTCGACCTGAGCGAGCGCGCGCCTTGTCGGCCGGGCATTGCGCCGCCTCGGTCCGGATGGCTTAATCCCGCGGCAACGGGGCGCCTGGATTGCCGGCCGTCCTTGCTCGCCAAAGATTGGGTATCGGACGGGATCGGTATCGGACGGGATCGGCATAGCATGACATTTCAGGTTTGGGTCCGCACACTCGGGCTGGCTCTCGTCGTCATCATCCTGTCCTTGGGATCCGCGGCGCATGCCCAGGACGACAACCGCAGCAAGAATCAGCAGCTGATCCAGAGCTTCTCGCCCTATGAGCGGGCGATGTACCTGAAGCAGCGCGGCGAGTATGCCAAGGCGATCGAAATCCTGGAGCCGATGGCAGCGCAAGGGCACGGCTTCGAGCAGGCGGAACTGTCGCTCGGCCAGTGTTATATCGCGAGCGCCGCGACGGCGCCCTCGCCCGAAGCCGGGCACGACGCGCTGGTCAAGGGGACGAAATGGATCCTGACCGCGGCCGACGCCGGCTTTCCAGCGGCCCAGGTGCAATTGATCCACATGATGCTCGAAGGCGGCCGCTTCAAAGTCGAGCCGGTCGCCGCCGGCATGTGGTACCTGGTCTGGCGGCGCAACCCCGGCCGTCTGCAGACCGGCGTCTCCGACCTCGACCCGCCGCTGCTGCAGAAGCTGCATTCGACGCTGAGCCCGGAAGACTGGCAGAAGGCCGAGGCGCAGGCGAACGCCTGGCAGCCGCACTAGCCGCGGCTAAGATTTCTTGGCGACGCTCTCGACGAGGGCGACCCAGGCGCGCACCCGCTCGGCGTTGCCGCCGAAGTCGGTCCAGCCGAAGCGCGCCCGGCTTTCGATCGCGAAGCTCGATTTGCCGTCCGGCAGGGGCACGAATTCGATCGTGACGATATCGGGCAGGCGCAGGAGCGGCGAATGCTGGACATAGACGATCTTTCGCCGCTCGCCGTCGCCGGCGACGAGCTTGACGCGGGGTTGGCGCGCGACCGCTTCGCTCCAGAGATCGCGCAGCTGCTCCCACTCCATCGCGAAGACCGGCGCCTCGGCATCGGGCGCCCGGCTGCAGAAGTCCTTTGGGCACATGAGGAAGCGGCCCTGCTTCTCGACCGCCGGCAGATGGTTGAAGTCGACCAACTCACCCTCGGCCACGCGATCCTCGGCATCGCGTCCCATGACGATGCGGATGACGATCAATCCCGCGAGAACGAGTCCCGCGACCGCGAGCATCCCACCCAATGTTTTCTTCTTCACGCTCACAAGGTCCGCTCTGCCGCTGCCGGGACGCCGGTATATCGCCGGCCAAGCCTTCTGGCGCGCCGGTCTTTTGACGCACCGGTCTTTTGACGCACGGGCCTTGTAACGCAATTGGCCGCGCGCGTCAGGTCTCTCGGCACCGGTCGCGACCGGTGGCAAAGATGCATGGGATTTTACTTATCCTTAAGCCTGACGCCGCCATCCTGCGCGCAGTCTCTCCTCTCGCGGTTCCGGAACATCCCCATGAATGCGCCGCCCGACCAGCCTCTCAACCCGGCGGCACTCGCTTTCCTGGTCGAGCAGACGGCACCGCTCGAAGCCGGCTCCGTCACGGTCGGCCACGACGGAGCCATCGCGCGGCGGGAACCGCGGGGGCCCATTCGCTTCGGCTTTCGCTTTGCCGGCCGGACATTCGAGGCCGAGGCGCGCCCGGACGCGGACGCGCTCCTCGTCGAATTCACGACCGAGATCGGCACCCTGCCCTATTCGGTCGAGAACCGCGTGCTGCGCAGCCGGCTGCTGCGCGTGCTGGCCGGCCTGCGCGGCACCGGCCTCGAGTGGGAGCTGAGCCCCAGGCAGGGCGTGCGCGTCGGCGGGCGGACCCGGCTCACGACGCCGGCGATCGCGACGCGCATCGTGACCGCGGTCGTGACCGCGCTGCTGCCGGTCAAGGCCTATTTCGACCTGCTGGACGAGGTGCTGACGCCGCCACCGGCGGATGATGCGGAAGCGACGGGCTGACGACTTCCCGCTGGCTATTTACCACGGCCGCGGAACATGCCGATCGCCACTTCGTCGAGCTGCGCCTGCTCGCGCGCGTCGCGCTTCCGGCGTGCCCGCTCCTGGGCCGCCTCGGCCGCGAGCTCGAACTTCTTCAGCTCCGCAAAGGCATCCTTGAGCGCATCGCGCGCGTGCTCAACCTGGCCGTCGACCTCGGCGATCGAACGGTTGAGCTTCTCGCGCCGCTCGATGACCCGCTCCGCATAGGCACCGTAGGTGAGGCTCGCCTCGAAGGACGCCTGGGCCGCCGCCTGCTCGCGGAGTGCCTCGGCCTCGAGGTCCGCCAGGTCCTGGCGCAGCCGGTCTGCGAGACGTATCAGTTCGCCGAGACGCCGCTGCGCCTCGTCGACCGTCCATTTATGCAGGCGAATCTGGCTCTGGAACGGCTTCACGCGTCGGCTCCGATCAGGATCTGGGCCAGGTCGGCGTAGCCTTGCGCGAGCGTCGACAGCTCGCGCTTGCCTTGCGCCAGGAACTTCTCGATCGCGGGGTAATAGTCGATGGCCTGGTCGATCTTGGCATCGCTGCCACGGCGATAGGCGCCGAGGCGGATGAGCTCCGCCATGTTCTCGTAGGTCGCGGCGAGCGCCCGCGCCTTCTGCACCAGCGCGTTCTCCTCGTCGGAATTGCAGCCGGGCATGGTGCGCGAGACCGAGCGCAAAATGTCGATCGCCGGATAGCGGCCACGCTCGGTGATGCGGCGGTCGAGCACGATATGGCCGTCGAGGATGCCGCGCACCGCGTCGGCGATCGGCTCGTTATGGTCGTCGCCCTCGACCAGCACGGTGAAAAGCCCGGTGATGCTGCCGGCGCCGGTGCCGGGCCCGGCGCGCTCGAGCAACCGCGGCAGTTCACCAAACACGGTCGGCGTATAGCCCTTGCTGGCGGGCGGCTCGCCGGCCGAGAGCCCGATCTCGCGCTGCGCCATGGCGAAGCGGGTGACGCTGTCCATCAGGCACAGCACGTCCATGTCCTGGTCGCGGAAATATTCGGCGACCGAGAGTGTCAGATAGGCCGCCTGCCGACGCATGAGCGAGGATTCGTCCGAGGTCGCGACCACGACGACGCTGCGCGCCAGGCCTTCCTCGCCCAGATCGTCCTCGATGAATTCCTGCACCTCGCGGCCGCGCTCGCCGATGAGGCCGATGACGCTCGCGTCGTTTGCGGTGTAGCGCGCCAGCATCGACAGCAGCACGGATTTGCCGACGCCGGAGCCGGCGAAGATGCCCATGCGCTGGCCGCGGCAGCAGGTCAGGAACGTGTTGAGCGCGCGCACGCCCAGGTCGACCTTGCCTTGCACACGCTTCCGCGCATGCGCCGGCGGCGGCAGGTTCCGGAGCGGATAGGCCAGCGGCCCCTGCGGCAGCGGCCCCTTGCCGTCGATCGGCTCGCCCATCGCGTTCACCACGCGGCCGAGCCAGCGGCGGTCGGGAAAGATCGCCGGCGGCACCAGCGCCACTTCGACGCGGTTGCCGAGCCCGATGCCGGTCAGAGGCCCGAACGGCATGACGAGCGTGCGGCCCTCACGGAAGCCGATCACCTCGCACGGCAGCGGCGCGTCATGGTCGCGGATGATGAGGCAGCGCCCGCCGATGGTGAGCCGGCGCTCGATGCCGCCTACCTCGACCAGCATGCCGAGGATCGCGGTCACGCGCCCCCAGTAGCGATGGGCCGCGAGGCTTCCAACCGCCTGCGAGATCCCTTCGAGCAGCATCGCCTTTCCGTATGGATGGTCCGTATGGGTGGGCTGGCCGATTGCCCAACGATGCTCGAGATGATGCCGTTTCCTGCTTAAGCAAGTTTTAACGCCGCATCGACGCGCGGTTGTGGCGCGGTAAATCTTTTCTTAACGCTCGCCCCGCATTTTGTTAACCTTAACCAAGGTTAATTGGAGCACCTAGGAGTCCGTCATGCGGGTACTGATCGTCGAAGATGATACCGCCACGTCGGCCACGATCGAGCTTGTGCTTAAAGCCGAAGGCTTCATTTGTGACACCACCGACCTGGGTGAGGACGGGCTCGAGATCGGCAAGCTGTACGATTACGACATCATCATCCTCGACCTGATGTTGCCCGATATCGACGGCTACGAGGTGCTGCGCCGGCTGCGCGCGGCGCGTGTGCGCACGCCGATCCTGATCCTGTCGGGCCTGGGTGAGCTCGATCACAAGATCAAGGGCCTGGGTTTCGGCGCCGACGACTTCCTGACCAAGCCGTTCGACAAGCGCGAGCTCGTCGCCCGCATCCACGCCATCATCCGGCGCGCCAAGGGCCATTCGGAGTCGGTCATCCGCACCGGCCGCTTCACGGTCAACCTCGACACCCGCACGGTCGAGGTCGACGGCAAGCCGCTGCACCTGACCGGCAAGGAGTACGGCATCCTCGAGCTCCTGTCGCTCCGCAAGGGCACGACGCTCACCAAGGAGATGTTCCTCAATCATCTCTACGGCGGCATGGACGAGCCGGAGCTCAAGATCATCGACGTCTTCGTCTGCAAGCTGCGCAAGAAGATGGCGAACGCCACCAACGGCGAGAACTACATCGAGACGGTCTGGGGCCGCGGCTACGTGCTGCGCGACCAGCCGACCGCGGAATCGGCCGCAAGCGGGGCGCGCCAGCCCGCCGCCTGATCGGCAACGCCTCTCAAACGAAAACCCGACCGGGCGATTAGCCTGGCCGGGTTTTTTTGATTCCGGCAGCGAATGGGCGTGTCCCCGTGCCCGTCCACGCAATTTTTGCGTGCCCTGCGGCAACTCACGTGTGGACTTGTCGGCAAAAGCAGGGAAATCTGGGTTAAGTCTGAGGATAAGAACCGGCATCGATCGCACCTTTTCAACCCAGAACAATGGGATAGAGGGAGGACGACATGCCGAAATTCAGTGCCGCGGCCGCCATAGCGGTGGCCGGATTGTTGCTGGGCGGGCTCTTGTGGGGCGCGGGGACCGCGCAGGCGGCCGGGCCCAAGACCGTGGCTGGTCCGAGCAAGGATCCCACCTGCTTCGCACCCTGGACCGACAAGACGAAATTCTTCCAGTACCCGGCGAAGAAAGGCCCCTATCGGGTGGCGCTCGCCAACGGCTTCATCGGCAATACCTGGCGCATCCAGATGATCAAGACGGCGAAGGCCTATGCCGACCAGCCGTCCGTCAAGGCCGACCTCAAGGAATTCAAGGTCGTCTCGACCGGCGAGGACATCGCGGCCCAGATCGCCGCGGTCAACAACTTCATCGATTCCGGCTATGACGCCGTCATCGTCGATGCCCAGAACCCGACCGCGTTCAAATCCGTGGTACGGCGCGCCAACCAAGCCGGCGTGGTACTGGTCGCCTTCGACAACACGATCGACACGGACGAGGCCATCAACGTCAACGTCGACCAGAAGGGGCTCGGCGAATATTGGGGCCACTGGCTGGTCCAGACCGTGCCGAACGGCGGCACGATCCTCGAGGTGCGCGGCGTCGCCGGCACCTCGGTCGACACGGACCGGCACGAGGGCATCCAGGAAGTGCTGAAGGCATCCGGCAAGCCGTTCCAGACGGTCGAGGTGGTCGGCAAGTGGGACGACGGCACGGCCCAGAAAGTGACGGCCGACGCGATCGCCGTGCACAAGCATTTCGACGGCATGACCGCCCAGGGCGGCTCGACCGGCATGGTCCGAGCCTTCATGGACGCGAAGCAGTCGTTCGTGCCGGCGGCAGCCGAAACCGAGAACGGCTTCCGCAAGCTGTGCGCTGCCCACGGCAAGGAGGGGCTGAAATGCGCGTCCGGCGGCACCGGCCCGGCCCAGGTCGCAGTCGCCATCAAGACCGCGATCACCGCCCTCAAGGGCGATATCGTGCCGCAATCGATCAAGCTGCCGCTGGCCCATGTCGAGGACCCGAACTTCAAGGACGGCGACAGCTACTTCGCGCAGCAGACCGATAATTTCTTCGTCGGCAATGCGTTTCCGACCTGCGGCATCAACTTCACCGCCCAGGAGATCATGGGCCAGTCGGAAGGCAACCAGTAGGCGCCGGCTGCACCGCCGGGACGCCGGAGAGGTGCCGGCGTCCCCCTTGCTGCATCGCCCGGAGAGAACCATGGATGGTGGCGTGCCCCTGTTCGGCATGGAGGGGATTTCCAAGCGCTACGGCGGCGTGAGCGCGCTCCGCCAGGCGTCGCTGACACTCCACGCCGGCCGCATCCACGCGCTGCTGGGCGAGAACGGCGCCGGCAAGTCCACGCTCATCAAGATCATGTCGGGCGTGGTCCAGCCCGACGAGGGCCGCCTCGCGTTCGAGGGACGGGAAGTCCGGTTCCCACGGCCCGCGGCGGCGAACCAGGCCGGCATCGTCTGCATCTTCCAGGAACTGTCGCTCGTGCCGGATCTCTCGGTCGCCGACAATCTGTTCATCGCCGATCCGCCGCGCCGCTTCGGCCTGGTCGACCGCCGGGCGCAGCGCGCCCGGGCCGAGGAATGGCTCGAGCGCGCGGGCGCTGCGGACATCCACCCGCTGGCGCTCGTCAAGGATCTGCCGCTATCGCGGCGCCAGATGGTCGAGATCGCGAAGGCGCTCGCCCGCCGCCCGCGCATCCTGATCCTGGACGAGGCAACGTCCGCGCTGACGGCCGCGGACGTGACCAAGGTCTTCCGCGTGCTGAAGCGCCTGCGCGAGGAGGGGTTGGCCCTGCTCTACATCTCGCACCGCATGCAGGAGATCGCGGAGCTGGCGGACGACTGCACCGTGTTCCGCAACGGCCGGAATGTCGCGACCTATGCCGCCGGCAGCAAAACCGACGCCGAGGTGGTCGAGCTGATGATCGGCCGGGAATACAGCCACATCTTCCCGCCGAAGCCGCCGCCGGTGCCGGCCGCGGCGGCGCCGGTGCTGGAAGCGCGCGGGCTCGGCTGGACGAACCGCCTGAAGGACATCTCGCTCGCCGTCCGGCCGGGCGAGATCGTCGGACTGGGCGGGCTCGACGGCCAGGGCCAGCGCGAGCTGCTGCTGGCCCTGTTCGGCGTGCTGAGCGGCCTTTCGGGCGAGGTGCTGGTCGACGGGCGCGCCGTCGCGATCGGCGGACCGGGCGCCGCCAAGGCGAAGCGGATCGGCATGGCGCTCATCCCCGAGGACCGCAAGACCGAGGGGCTGATGTTGCCGATGTCGGTGCGCGACAATCTGAGCTTCGCCGCCTTGGGCCGGCTCGCGCGCGGCGGCGTGATCGACCGGGTGGCCGAAGCCCGGGCGATCGACGAGATGCTGCGCCTGCTCGCGATCAAGGCCGCCGGGGTCGACATTCCCGTGGGCGCGCTCTCGGGCGGCAACCAGCAGAAGGTCGTGATCGCAAAATGGCTGATGCTGGCGCCGCGCATCATCCTCTTGAACGACCCGACGCGCGGCATCGACGTCGGCACCAAGCAGGAGATCTACCAGCTGCTGCGCAAGCTCGCCGACGAGGGTGTGGCGATCCTGTTCTATTCGACCGATTACGACGAGCTCATCGGCTGCTGCGACCGGGTGCTGGTGCTCTATGACGGCGCCGTCAGCCGCGAGCTCGCCGGCGACGATCTGACGGAGCGGGCGCTCGTCGGCAGCGCGCTTAACATCGCGGCATCATCCGGGGAGGCCGGCCATGTGCCGGCGGTGGGCGCATGAGAGGCGACTGGCGCTACCATTTCGCCGAGCATCGCGGCACGCTGCTGGCCGCCCTGGTCTTCGTCCTGATGTTCGCGGTCTACACCGGCAATCACCCGGCCGGCTTCAGCGCGAATGTCGTGCAGACCGCGGCCAACAAGGGCGTGCTCCTGGCCCTGCTCGCGATGGCGCAGAGCTTCGTCGTGCTGACCTCGGGCATCGATCTCTCGATCGGCGCCGTGTTCATCCTTTCCAACTGTCTTGCATCCTGGATCGTCGACGGCTCGCCGGCCATGACGGCGCTCGGCGTCCTGGGCGTGCTCGCGGCCGGGATCGCCTGTGGCGCCGTCAATGGCGCGCTCGTCATCTTCGGCCGGCTGCAGCCGATCGTCGCGACCATCGCGTCCGGCGCCATCTATTTCGGCGTGGCGCTGGCGCTCCGGCCCGACCCGGGCGGCGACGTCAATGGCGACCTGGCCGACACGCTCACCGGCCAGCTCGCGGGCGGCATTCCGGCGAGCCTCGTCGTGCTGCTGGGCGTCGTGCTGCTGATCTGGCTGCCGTTCCGGCGTTCGGCCCTCGGCCGCGCCGTCTATGCCGTGGGTTCCTCCGAGGCCGCCGCCTACATGTCCGGTGTCGCGACCGAGCGCGCGAAATTCGCCGCCTACACGCTGGCCGGCCTGTTCGCGGCGATGGGCGGGCTCATGCTGACCTTCTTCACCTATTCGGGCGAGGCCTCCTCGTCGAACGCGGCCACCTACACGCTGAACTCGATCGCAGCCGTCGTGCTGGGTGGCGTCTCCCTGTTCGGCGGCACCGGCAGCGCCGTCGGTGCCATCTTCGGCGCGCTCATCTTCCGCACGATCAACGACTTGTTGTTCGTGTTCGACCTCGACCCCTTGTGGCAGCCGCTGTTCCTCGGCCTGGTCCTGCTCGTCTCCGTCTGCATCGGATCGCTGCGCCTGCTCCACCTCCGCAACCGTCTCGATCTGTTCGGGTGAGGCCCATGAACCAGGATCATGCCAAGCCCGACCCGTTCCGCCTCGCGCACGCGTTGCGCGGCATCGACCGCGCGGTGGCGACGGCGTTCGCCTGCATCCTCGTCGTGCTGCTGGTGGGCAGCCTCTATTCGTCCAATTTCCTCTCCGCCGACTACCTTCTGCAGCAGTTGCAGGTCGCCTCGTTCCTGGCCATGGCCTCGACCGGCCTGATGATCGTCATCCTGCTGGGCCAGATCGACCTGTCAGTGCCCTGGGTCATGACGGTCGGCGCCATGATGTCGACGGCCGCCGCCGGCTGGGGGCCGGCCGGCGTCTGGGTGGCCATCCCGTTCGGCATCCTGTGCGGCATGCTGTTCGGCCTGGTGAACGGCATCGGCGTCGCCTATCTGCGCGTGCCGTCAATGATCTTCACGCTCGGCACGAATGCGGTGGCGCAGGGCCTCATGATCCTGCGCACCGGCGGAGCCGCCCCGCAGGACATGGCGACCGGCGCCATGCGCGACCTTGCGACCGGGCGGACCCTGCTGGGCATACCGAATGCGGTCTGGATCTGGGTGCTGGTCGGTGCGGCGACCGTCTTCACCCTCAAGCGCACGGTGTTCGGCCGTGCGGTCTATGCCATCGGCAACAGCGAGCGCGCCGCCTATCTCTCCGGCAGCTCGACGCGGCGCATCACGGTCTTGGCCTTCATGCTGTCGGGCGCGCTCTCGGCGTTCGGCGGCGTGCTGCTCGCCGGCTATTCGACCAAGGCCTATCAGGGCATGGGCGATCCCTACCTGCTGCCGGCGATCGCCGCCGTGGTGCTGGGCGGCACCTCGATCCTGGGCGGGCGCGGCACCTACCTCGGTACGGTCGCGGGCGTGGTGCTGATCACGCTCCTGCAGTCGATCCTGTCGATCATGCAGATCGAGGAGGCGATCCGCCAGATCGTCTACGGCGTTACTATCATCCTGATGCTGCTGCTCTACGGCCGGGCCGCGGCGACTTGAGACATGGCACGCCGCTCACGCGTCCGGATCGCTCGGGTCAGGCGCACCCATGGCCTGGCCCTCGGCATCGAGCCAGGCGCTGAGCGCCTGGACCGCCGCATCGTCGGCGCGGCCGTTGGGGGTGACGCGCCAATAGCCGCGCGCCTCGAGCTTCGGCCCGTCGAGCGGTGCCACGAGGCGGCCCGCGGCAAGCTCGTCCGCCAGGATCGGCAGCGGGCCAAGAGCCACGCCGAGCCCGTCCGCCGCGGCCTGGAGCGTCAGGTAGAAATGATCGAAGCGCTGATTGCCGGCAACCGCGAGGCCCTGCTGGCCGGCCGCCGACAGCCAGCGCTGCCAGGCGCCGGGCCGCGTGTCGGCATGGAGCAGCGTGTGATGGGCAAGATCGACGGACTGGCGCACCGGCTGGCGTTCGGCCAGCACCGGGCTCATCACCGGCACCTCCCATTCCGCCAGGAACGGCGCCGCCATGCAGCCGGACCAGGTATCAGGCCCGCGCCGGATCGCGACGTCGAACGGTTCGCGCACCTCGTCGAGCGGCCGGTCCGAGGTCACGAGGCGCAACGCCACGTCCGGATGCCGCTGCTGGAATCCCGCGAGCCGCGGCAGGAGCCAGCGCATGCTGAAGGTCGGCAGCGCGTTTACGGTCAGGCTTCTGACCGCATTCGCCTCGGTCAGGCGCCGGGTCGCCTCGGCCATGCCGTCGAACGCGCGGCTCATCGCCTCCAGATAGTCGCGCCCTGCCGCCGTCAGCCGGACCCGCCGGCCGAGCCGGTCGAACAGCGGCGTGCCGAGCCAATCCTCGAGCGACGCAATCTGCCGACTGATCGCACCGTGGGTCACGAGCAGCTCTTCGGCGCCGGCCGTGAAGCTGCCGCGGCGCGCCGCAGCCTCAAAGGCGCGCAAGGAACTCAAGGGGGGCAGGCGACGGCGCATCTATTGTGACTTTCTCTCACGAGGAACGCGATGATAACTCGTTTGTGCCGGCAGCGCACTTCCGTCATGGATAACCCATGACGAGCGCACCTATGACCGATGACCAATCTGCGGCGGCCAAGGTCAGTGCGCGCGATCTGTTCCTCGGCTTTCTGACGGTCGGCGTCCAGGGCTTCGGCGGCGTGCTGCCCTGGGCGCGCCGGATGATCGTTGAGGAGCGGCACTGGCTCAGCGAGGTCGAATTCACCGACCTGCTGAGCCTGTGCCAGCTTCTGCCCGGGCCGAACATCGTCAATCTGTCGATCGCGCTCGGCAACCGCTTCGCCGGTCCCCTGGGCTCGCTTGCGGCCGTGACCGGCCTGCTCGCCGCCCCCTTCGCCATCGTGCTCGCCCTCGGCATGCTCTATGCCGCCTACGGCAACAGCGCAGCGCTGGGCGGCGTGTTCCGTAACCTGGGCGCCGCGGCAGCCGGCCTCGTGCTCGCGACCGCCTGGAAGGTCGCCAAGCCCTATATCAAGCGGCCGGAGGCGATAGTGGTCGCCGCGATCGCGTTCGTCGCGGTCGTGGGCTTCGGCTGGCCGCTCGTCTATGTCGTGCTGGCGCTGGCGCCGATCAGCATCGCCTGGGTCTGGCGGCTCGCGCGATGAAGCCGGATGTGCTCGGCACCCTTATCCGCCATTTCGTGCTCCTGTCGCTGGTCGCGATCGGCGGCGCCAACGCGGTCGTGCCCGAGATGCACCGTGTCGCGGTCGAGCTCGAGCATTGGATGACCGACCGGCAGTTCGCCGAGCTGTTCGCGCTCGCCAACGCGGCGCCGGGGCCGAACGTGCTGATGGTCAGCCTGATCGGCTTTCAGGCGGCAGGATTCATGGGCGCCGTCGCCGCAACCGTCGCGATGTGCGCACCGTCCTGCGTCCTCACCTATTTCGCCGTGCGCCGCTGGGAGCGGAGCCGCAATGAGCGAGTGAAGCGCATCGTCCAGCGTGGCCTGGCACCGGTCACGATCGGGCTGGTCGCGGCGAGCGCCTATCTGCTCACGCGGGCAGCGATCCACGATTGGCTAGGCGCCGTGCTCACCGCCGGCACCTTCGCGCTCATGGCCATGACCAAGTACAACCCGCTCTGGATCTTCGGCCTCGCGACGGCGCTGGGGCTGGTCGGGATTTCGTAGGTCGGTAAACGGCACCTCTCCCTCAATCGTCATGGCCGGGCTTGACCCGGCCATCCACGCGCCGGTTGCCGCGCGCATCTGCTGCCGCCTGGCCGCGATACGTGGATCCCCGGGTCAAGCCCGGGGATGACGGAGAAGAGAGATGGCCTTAGAAAACCTCGGCGTCAGGCGGGGATAACGGGCCAGAAGCCGATCAGAGCCCCGCGACCTTCGCCGCTGCGGTCGCGTTGCCGTGGTGATAGATGCCGCGGTGGTTCACCATCGGCTGGAACTTGTCGGTGATGCCCACCACCGTCTCGGCACCGCCCAGATAGAGGAAGCCGTCGGACGCCAACTGCTTCGCCATGCGCTCCAGCACCATCTGCTTCGTCGGCTGGTCGAAATAGATCAGCACGTTGCGGCAGAAGATGACGTCGAACTGGCCAAGACCGGCCAAGTCGTCCAGCAGGTTGAACGGCCGATAGCGCACCATTTCGCGGATCGAGCTGTCGATCTGCCAGCGGTCGCCCGCCTGCTTGAAATATTTGACGAGCAGCTGGATCGGCAGGCCGCGTTGCACCTCGAACTGCGAATAGAGCCCGGCCTGCGCCTTGGCCAGGATCTCGGTCGAGAGATCGGTCGCCAGGATGTCGATGTTCCAGCCGATGAGCTTCTGCCGCTCCTCCTTGAGCATCATGGCGAGCGTATAGGGCTCCTGCCCACTCGAGCAGGCGGCCGACCAGATCTTGATCGTGCGCGTCTGGGCACGCGACTGCAGCAGGTAGGGCAGCACCACCTGTTTGAACTGATCGAACGGCTTGATGTCGCGGAAGAAGAAGCTTTCGTTCGTGGTCATCGCCTCGACCACGTCGCGCACCAGCCCGGCCTCGGAACGGGTCCTGAGCCGCATCACCAGCTCGTCGAGGCTTTTGAGGTTCCATTTGCGCGCGACCGGCAGCAGGCGGCTTTCCAGCAGATACGCCTTGTCCTTGGTGAGCGTCAGGCCGGACCGGTCCTTGATGAGCTTCGAGAGCAGGTTGAAATCGTCGATATTCATGCCCCTGCCCTCGTCGCGACCTTCCGGACGTACGACGCGATCTCCGCAAGCGGCAGAACCGCGCTGCAGAGCCCGGCCGTCGCCACGGCGCCAGGCATGCCCCAGACGACGCTCGTCGCCTCGTCCTGCGCGATGACCGCGCCGCCGGCCGCCACGACCGCCTCGCTCCCCTTGAGCCCGTCCTGCCCCATGCCCGTCAGAATGACAGTGAAAATGCGCCGGGCATAGAGTTTGATCAGGCTGCGCAGCATCGGATCGACCGATGGCCGGCAATAGTTTTCCGGCGGCGTCTTCAGGAGCTTCACGATCTTCTGCGCGCCGTGCGCCTCGATGGTCATATGGAATTCGCCGGGCGCCACATAGATGTGCCCGCCCTGGAGCGCCATGCCCTCGGCCGCTTCATGGGTCGGGATACCGCTCGCCCGCTCGATATGCTCGGCCAGGATCGTCGTGAAGGTCGCCGGCATGTGCTGGGTGATGACGATCGGCTGCTGCAGGCCCGGCTTCAGGGCCGCGAGCACGGCGAAGAGCGCCTGCGGGCCGCCGGTCGAGGAGCCGATGGCGATGATCTCGGGGACTTCCGTCGGCGCCGGCCGGAGCGACAGCGGCCCGCGGCCAGCGGCCAGCGCTGTCGGGCGCAGCGGTGCCAGGCCGGGCGCGCCCGTTGGGCGCGCTGCGGGCGACACGACGTGCGTCGAACCTGCGTGCGGGGTGCCTGTCTGGATCGGACTGGGCGCCGCCGGCGCACCGATCGGGCGGTGGATCGGCGCCGGAGCCTGGGCGGCGGCGGAATGGGCCGGCGCATGCGCCGGCGCGGCCGTCGGTCCCTGGGGATGCGGCACGGCGATGCCGGCGGCGCGGCGGCGGACGGCGCCCAGCGCCTTGACCTTGGCAGCGAGCTCGGCCTTGAAATCGGCCGCGGCGTTGAGCGCCATCGAGGTCGTCGGCTTCGCCAGGTAATCGGCGGCACCGGCGGCCAGCGCCTTCATGCTGATCTCGGCGTTGCGCCGGGTCAGCGTCGACGCCATCACGACCTGCAGGTTGGGCTGCGCCTCGATCATCTTCGGCAGCGCCGTCAGCCCGTCCATGACCGGCATCTCGATGTCGAGAATGCAGACCTCGATCGAATGGCGGGCGAGCGCGCTCAGCGCCATCTGCCCGTTCGACACGGTCGTGACGACGTGGATCTCGGGATCGGCCTCGAGGCTGCGCGAGATCAGGCCGCGGATGACGGCACTGTCGTCGCATACCATGACCCGATATGGCCCGCCGCCCTGATCGGCGACCGGCCCCGGCGGCGAGGTTCCGGACAAGGGTGACCTGCCGTCGGTCACAACAGCCCGACTTGCGCGAACTTGGCGTGGATGATGTCGCTGTCGAACGGCTTCATGATGTATTCGTTGGCACCGGCGCCGATCGCCGCCTGGATATGCGCGATATCGTTCTCGGTGGTGCAGAACACCACGATCGGCGCATCGCCCCCCTTGGCCTGGCGCAGCTCGATCAGGAACTCGAGCCCGTTCATCACCGGCATGTTCCAGTCGAGCAGCACCACGTCCGGCATGCGGCGTATGCAGGCTTCGAGCGCCAGCTTGCCGTCGGCCGCCTCCTCGATCTCGAAATCGAGATCTTCAAGGATGCGCCGCGCGACCTTTCTTACAACTCGGGAATCATCGACGATCAGACAAAACTTCATGACCAAACTCCAGGCGCCGAGGCGTGTGAAATCGACAGGCGCCGCTAGGCTGCGTCGGCACTCGTCGCAAAGTCCAGGAGACGCGCGACATCGAGGATGATCAGGAGATTGCCGTCGAGCCGATGGATGCCGTTCGACACGTCGCGCCAGGCCGAATCGAGGGTCGCGGGATTGCGTTCGAACGTCTCGCTCGTCAGGCTCAGCACCTCGCCGACATTGTCGACCAGCAGGCTGTACTGCTCGCCGCCCTGGTCGACCACGACGCTCATGCTCTCCTTGCTCTCGGTGTTCTTCGGCAGCTTGAGCCGCGTGCGCACGTCGATCGCGGTCACGATGCGGCCGCGCAGGTTGAGCGAGCCCGCGACCTCGGGCGGCGCCAGCGGGATGCGGGTGATGCGCTGAGGGCCCAGCACGTCCTGCACCTGCAGGACGGGGATCCCGAACATCTGGCCGGCGATGAAGATCGAGACGTAGTCGTGGGACTGCGCGTCGCCGATGGCCTGGATCTGACGCGATTGCGTACCGGCGGGAACGATGCTCATGCGGCGACCTCGCGCTGCAGGTTGAGAGTGGTCGAAAGCGAGGCGAGCAGCGCGTCTCGATCGAACTTCGCGATATAGTCGTTGAAGCCGACCTCACGGCCGCGGTCGAGATCCTCCGGCGTCGCGTGCGACGACAGCGCCACCATCGGCACATGGCGCCAGCGGCTGTCGCTGCGCACCTGGGTCGCGAACTCGAACCCGTTCATGCCGGGCATCTCGATGTCGCTGATGATGACGTCGAAATCCTCGCCCGCCTCGTGCAGGTCGAGCGCCTGGTCGGCCGAGTCGACGGCGCTCACGTCGTAGCCCGCGATCGTGAGCAGCGGCGTCAGCAGGTTGCGGAAGAACGGCGAGTCGTCGACCAGGAGCACGCGCGTTGCCCGGGCGATCTGGTCGAGCGCGCCCTCGGTGCGCGAGCCGAACCAGTCGTCGTAGGCCTGCATCAGGTAGTAGCCCGTGTCGATGAGATCGGTCGCCTTGCCGGCCAGGACCGCGCTGCCGATCAGACCCGGCTTCTCCGAGCCGAGCTCGACATGCAGCACATCCTCGACGATGTCGACGATCTCGTCGACCAGGAGGCCCATCGAGCGTTCCTTGTCCGAGAAGACCAGGATCGGCTGGCGGCCTTCATGGCTGACCCGGAGGCTCGGATCGATCGGCACCAGCGGCATGAGCTTGCCGCGGTACTGCACGACCGGCTTGCCGTTGGAATATTCAATCTCCTTGCGGTCGATCTCCTCGAGCCGGGCGACGAGCGCCAGAGGCACCGCCTTGGGGCTCGTGTCGCCGGCCTTGAACAGAAGCAGCGACGTCTTGTCGATCTGCCGTCCGCGCGCCACCGCCTGCTCCGTCGTCGCCCGGTTGTCGCTGCCGACCGTGATCTCGCCGGTGGCGGCGGCAATGCCGTTCGGGTCGAGGATCATGATGACGGCGCCATCGCCCAGGATCGTGTTGCCCGAGAACATCGTGATGTCGCGCAGCAGCGGCGCCACCGGCTTCACGACGATTTCCTCGGTATCGAACACCCGGTCGACGATGATGCCGAACGAGTAAGTGCCGACCTGTGCCACGACGATGAAGCATTCGGCCGACGTGTCGTGGGTCTGCCGGAGCTTCAAGAGCTGGTCGAGGCCGACCAGTGGCAGAAGCCGGTTGCGGAGCCGTAAGACCGGCGCACCGTTCAGGCGCTCGATCTGCGTCTCGGTGCCGGGCGCGGCGCGCACCAGCTCGACCACGCTGATCTGCGGGATGGCGAAGCGCTCGCCCGCGCATTCGACGATGAGCGCCGAGACGATCGCGAGCGTGAGCGGAATCTTGATGACGAAAGTCGAGCCGCGGCCCGGTTGGCTCTTCAGCTCAATCGTGCCGCCGATCTTCTCGATGTTGGTGCGGACCACGTCCATGCCGACGCCACGGCCCGAGACGCTCGTCACGGCGGCGGCGGTCGAGAAGCCGGCCTTGAAGATGAACTGGTAGATCTGCTGGTCGGACATCTGCGCCAGCTCGGCCTCGGTCGCGAGCCCGTTCTGGATCGCCTTGGCCTTGATCTTGTCGGTGGCGAGACCGCGCCCGTCGTCGGCGATCTCGATGATGATGTGGCCGCCCTCATGGTACGCGTTGAGCGTGACCGTGCCCGTCTCGGGCTTGCCGACGGCGAGCCGGTCGGCCGGGCCTTCGATGCCATGGTCCGCCGAGTTGCGCACCATGTGGGTCAGCGGATCCTTGATGAGCTCGAGCACCTGGCGGTCGAGCTCGGTCTCCGCACCCTTCATCTGCAGGTCGATCTTCTTGCGAAGTTCGATGCCGAGGTCGCGGATGAGGCGCGGCAGCTTGGCCCAGGCATTGCCGATCGGCTGCATGCGCGTCTTCATGACGCCTTCCTGCAGCTCGGTCGTGACGTGGCTCAAGCGCTGCAGCGCCACGCCGAATTCGGAATCCTTCTGGCCGCGCAGGATCTGCATCAGCTGATTGCGGGTGAGCACGAGCTCGCTCACCATCGTCATCAGGTTCTCGAGCAGATCGACATTGACACGGATGTTGGAGGCCGCGACCGCCGAGTCCTTGACGTCGGTGTCGGCCGGCGCGCGGGCGGC
Organism: Aliidongia dinghuensis; assembly: GCF_014643535.1. Taxonomy (NCBI): domain Bacteria; kingdom Pseudomonadati; phylum Pseudomonadota; class Alphaproteobacteria; order Rhodospirillales; family Dongiaceae; genus Aliidongia; species Aliidongia dinghuensis. Next base: position 160,515 of record NZ_BMJQ01000013.1, read on the forward strand.
GGCAGGCGGCGGCGCCTCATGTTCCGCGACGGCGGTCGGCTTCGGCTTGGCGACGGCAGTGCTCGCGACCGGCACCGGCGGCGCGGCCTGGACCACTGCGACTGGTGCGGGAGCGACCGGCGCTGGCTCGACCTCCGGCTCGGGTTCCGGCTCCGGAACGGCCGCCGCGACGGGAGCCGGCGGGGCAGCCGGTGCCGCGGGGGCCGCAGCCTCGGTCAATTGCCCTTCGGCGAAGGCGTTCAGCTGGGCGATCAGGTCCGCATCGTCGCCGTCCGGCTCCGCCTCGGTCGCCTCGAGCGTCGCCAGCAGCATCTTGATCCGGTCGAGCGAGCTCAGGATCAGGCTGATCGCGACCGGCGTCACCTCGAGCTGGCCGTCGCGGATCTTGCCGAGCACGTTCTCGGCCGCATGCGCCACGGTCTCGAGCCGCGGCAGCGAGAGGAAGCCGCAGGTGCCCTTGATCGTATGCACGATCCGGAAAATGTTGCCGAGCAGCGCCGGATCGTTCGGATTCTGTTCGAGACGCACCAACTCCAGGTCAAGCGTCGCCAGCCCTTCGGCGGTCTCGGTCAGGAATTCGCTGAGTAGATCGTCCATGGCCTGATTTCCGCCGTGAAAAGTACTGAACGGTCGGCCGGAACCCCATGGTTGGGCAAGGTTCCGAAACCTGCCCGACCTTCGGATTTATTCCTTAAAATCCCGTTACGGACCGCGCTCGCCGCCCCGACCGGTTCGCCCGAGAAACGAATCAAGAATGCCCGTTTCAGTTGCCGGAAGCGAGTGCAAAGACGATCTCGCCGGACGCCGGCGTTTCGATCGACGGTAGTAGCCCCGCCCGGCGCGCGAGCGACGCGGTGAAGGCCGCCTGGACACTGCGCGTGTCGATCGCGTCTGCGGCGGGCGTGCCGACGAGCGCATCGGGCAGATGGGCCGGCAGGCGCGCGCTCTCGCCCGCCGCCACCAGCTCGATCCCACCCGCAGGACGGGTGCCGAGCCGGAGCGTGCCGCCGCGCGGCAGGGCCTCGGCTGCAACCAGGAACAGGTTGCAGATGAGCTTGCTCGAGACGTCCCGCTCGAACGGCTCCGGCCAGACGCACGTGATCTTGCTCTCTTCGAACAGGTCGAGCGTCGCCTTGCGCGCCGAATCGCCGGCGATCGGCATCGTCGAGCCATAGGCGATCCGGTAGAACTGCAGACGCCGCGTCGCCTGGCCGGCGCTCTGCGCGATCAATGCCGCGGCATCGGCCGCGAACTCGGGGTCGTCCGCCAGCAGTTCGACGCCGTTGTTGATGGCGCCGACCGGGCTCACCAGCTCGTGGCAGAGCCGCGCCGCCAGCAGCTCGGCGATTCTGAGATCGATCTGCCAACCGCTCATGTCGTCCGCGCCCATGCTGTCCCGATGCCTCTTGCCGCGTTTGCCGTGATGGTCCGATGATCCCAGAGGACCCTGCCGCGACACAAGGTCGGACCAGAGGATGGAAACAAATTTCGTACCCGGCACCTGGGTGCGCCTGCCGGCGGAGCCGGACTGGGGCGTGGGCCAGGTCCAATCAGCGATCGACGGGCGGATCACCATCAACTTCGAGCATGCCGGCAAGCGCGTCCTGATCGCAGAGGCGGTCGAGCTCGACGAGGTCGATCCGGATACGTTCGACCGCCGCTAGAGGCCGAGCAGGCTTTCGGCCGTCCTGAGGTCCTCGGGCGTATTCACGTTGAAGAACGGATCGACCGCCCCGATTGGAAACTCGACCGGCACGGCGTCGAGCGACCGTGCCCAGTCGTCGACCCGCCGCATCCCGGCGTCTGCGACGCCGTGGCGCAACGCGTCGCGCGCCGCGACCGGCCAGAGTCCCACGATCGGATGGCGGCGGCCAGCGGAGGTGGCAAAGGCCGCCGCAGCACCGTCCGCGACGGACCGGCCGAGCTGCTCGACGAGATCCGCCGGCAGGAACGGCGTGTCGCCTGGAACGGTCAGCACATGGCCAGCTCCAGCCGCAGCGGCCCAGTCGAGCGCCGCCAGGATGCCGGCAAGCGGCCCCGGCCAGCCGGGCAGCGGGTCCGGCAGCACAGGCAGGCCGAAGTCGCTGAACCGCGCCGGATCGCCGTTGGCATTGAGCGCCAGGCCCGACACCTGCGGGCGCAGCCGGGCAAGCACGTGGTCCAGCACCGGCCGGCCGCCGAGCAACAGGAGCGGCTTATCGCTACCGCCCATGCGCCGCGCCAGGCCCCCCGCCAGAACCACGGCTAAAGGCCGCTCCTCGTCCCGCATGCCGCCCCCTTGTTCGACGCCCGTTCCACCGACATATTACGACACATGATTGATCCTTTTGGACGAACCGTCAGCTACCTCCGCGTCTCGGTCACGGATCGCTGCGATTTCCGCTGTGTCTATTGCATGGCCGAGGACATGCATTTCCTGCCCAAGGCGGACGTGCTGTCGCTCGAAGAGCTCGACCGGCTGTGCAACGCCTTCATCCGCCTGGGCGTGCGCAAGCTGCGCCTGACCGGCGGCGAGCCGCTGGTCCGGCGCAACATCATGTGGCTGATCGAAAGCCTGGGACGGCGGATCGCCGACGGCGCGCTCGACGAGCTGACGCTCACCACCAACGGCAGCCAGCTCGCGAAATACGCAGGCGCGCTCAAGGCGGCCGGCGTCCGGCGGGTCAACGTCTCGCTCGATACGCTGGACGAGCGGAAGTTCACCGCCATCACCCGCTGGGGCCGGATCGGCCAGGTCATGGACGGCATCGCGGCGGCGAAAGAGGCCGGGCTCAAGGTCAAGATCAACACGGTGGCCTTGCAGGGCGTCAACGAGGACGAGTTCGACGATCTCATCGCCTGGTGCGGCGCCGAGGGCCATGACCTGACATTCATCGAGGTCATGCCGATGGGCGAGATCGGCGACGAGGCGCGGCTCGACCAGTATCTGCCCCTGTCCCATGTCCGGGCGCGCCTCGACGAGCGTTGGACGCTGACCGAGAGCGACTACCGGACCGGCGGCCCCGCCCGCTACGTCACGGTCGGCGAGACCGGCGGGCGCCTCGGCTTCATCACGCCGCTCACCCATAATTTCTGTGAGAGCTGCAACCGCGTGCGCGTGACATGCACGGGCACGCTCTACATGTGCTTGGGGCAAGAGGACGCGGCCGACTTGCGCGCACCGCTCCGCACCGGGGAGAGCGACGGGCCGCTCGAAGACGCGATCCTGGCCGCGATCCGGCGCAAGCCCAAGGGTCACGATTTCGTCATCGATCGCCAGCATCATGGTCCGGCCGTGCCGCGCCACATGAGTGTCACCGGCGGCTGACCGCCTTGTCTCTCCGCCGCCTTGTTTCCCCGGCCTCAGAAGGCGATCCGATGACTGCTCGTTCATGTCGGTAACCGAGAGCGGCGGCGCGCCCGCGCCCAAGATCGCCATCGTCGCTTCGGAGGCCGAGGCGGCCCAGGCGGCGCTCGCCGATCTCCAGCGTCGCTACCCGACCGTGCCGCTCGACGAGGCCGACGTGATCGTGGCGCTGGGCGGCGACGGTTTCATGCTGGAAACGCTGCACCGCCATCTCGAGCGGCACCTGCCGATCTTCGGCATGCATCGCGGCTCGGTCGGCTTTCTCATGAACAGCTATTCGCCCGACCATCTGTTCGAGCGCCTGGCGAAGGCGGATACGGAGCGGCTGCACCCGCTCGCCATGCAGGCGACGACCACCGACGGCAAGTGCCACCAGGCGCTCGCCATCAACGAGGTGGCACTGCTGCGCCAGACCCGCCAGATGGCGAAGATCCGCATCTCGGTCGACGGGGTCAGGCGCATGGACGAGCTCATGTGCGACGGCGTCATGGTCGCAACCCCGGCCGGCAGCACCGCCTACAACCTGTCGGCCCATGGGCCGATCATCCCGTTCGGCTCGGGCGTGCTGGCACTCACGCCGATCAGCGCCTTCCGCCCGCGGCGCTGGCGCGGCGCCATCTTGCCGCACCATGTCACCGTCACGTTCGAGATGCTGGAGCCGCAGAAGCGGCCGATCAGCGCCGGCGCCGATTTCATCGAGGTGCGCAACGTCATGCGGGTCGAGGTCCGCGAGACCCGGGAGGTCAGCCTCAGCCTACTGTTCGACCACGAGCACAATCTGTCGGAGCGCGTGCTGAAGGAGCAGTTCGAGAGCTGACGCCGGGCCGCAATCGGGCGCATAGTTCGAGGGCCTCCCCGAAACAACGCCCGAGCTCCACGATGGCTGGCCTCAGTAGCATTGAAATCACCAAGACACTCGTCGGTTTCGACACGACGAGCCGGGATTCCAACCTGGCGCTCATCGACTGGGTCGAAGCCTATCTCGCCGACCTGGGCGTCCGGTCCAGCCGGTCGTGGGACGCCGAGCGGCGCAAGGCTAACCTGTTCGCGACCATCGGCCCCGAGGACAAGCCCGGCGTCGTGCTCTCGGGCCATACCGACGTGGTGCCGGTCGACGGCCAGGACTGGACGAGCGACCCGTTCGAGCTCGTCGAGAAGGACGGCAAGCTCGTCGGGCGCGGCGCCTCCGACATGAAGAGCTTCCTGGGCGTCGTGCTGGCCAAGACGCCGGATTTCATCCGCCGCCAGCCGAAGACGCCGATCCATCTGGCCTTCACCTATGACGAGGAGGTGGGCTGCCTCGGCATCCACACCCTCTTGGCCGATCTCGCGAAGCGCCCGGTCAAGCCCCGGGCCTGCATCGTCGGCGAACCCACGCTCATGAAGCCGGTCATCGGCCACAAGGGCAAGCGCTCGGTGCGCTGCCACGTCCACGGGCTCGAGAGCCATTCGGCGCTCGCCCACCAGGGCGTGAACGCGATCGAGGCGGCGGCCGAGCTCGTGGCTTATCTCAAGGGCATGGCCCGTCGCTTCCGCGACCAGGGGCCGTTCGATCCGGACTATTCGCCCCCCTACACGACCGTGCACACCGGCAAGATCCAGGGCGGCACCGCGCTCAACATCGTGCCCAAGGACTGCGTGTTCGACTTCGAGTTCCGCTATCTGCCGAGCGAGGATCCGGCGGCACTGTTCGACGAGGTCCGGCGCTTCGCGGTCGAGCAGCTGCTGCCCGAGATGCGCGCGGTCTCGGCCGCGGCCGGCTTCGATTTCGAGGAACTGTCCGGCATGGCCGGGCTCGAGATGAAGAGCGACGACGAGGTGACGCGCCTCGTCATGCAGCTCTCGGGCGCCAACGGCACCGGCAAGGTCAGCTTCGGCACCGAGGGTGGCGCCTACCAGGAATTCGGCATCCCGACCATCGTCTGCGGCCCCGGCTCGATCGAGCAGGCGCACAAGCCCGACGAATGGATCGCGATCGAGCAGCTGACCGCGGCCGAACACTTCATGGACCGGCTGCTGGATCGCGCCTCACTCTGAAGTTTCGGGGACGCGCCGCCACTCCCGTTCGCTGCGCTATTCCGCCGCGGCGCGCGTCGCGTCCGCCAGAACTTCGGAGATGGCCTGATCGAGGATGGCGATCCCGCGATCGATCTCATCACGGCTGACCGTCAACGGCGGGGCAATGCGCCAGACAGCCGCCATCGCGCCGACCGAGACGATGTTCATGGAGAGGCCGAGCTCCATGCAGCGGTTGGTGATGGCGCGCCCGGTCGCAGCATCTGGCGCGCGGGTTTCCCGGTCCTTGACGAGTTCCACGCCCTGGAGCAGGCCGAAGCCGCGGATGTCGCCGACGATCTCGTGCTTGTCCTGGAGATGCCGCAGGCCAGCGGCGAGGTATTCGCCCATCTCAAGGGCACGGGCGTTCAGATCCTCCTCCGCCAGCACGTCGAGCACGGCAAGCGCCACCTGGGCCGGCAGCGGGTCGGAGACGTGGGACGTGACATGGACGAAGCCCTTCGCGTGGCAGTCCGCCTCCATCGCCTCTGAGATGACGGTGGCCGAAAGCGGCAGCCCGCCGCCCAGCGTCTTCGACAGCGTGAGAATGTCCGGCTCGACGCCGAAATGCTGGAAGGCGAAATCGCGGCCGAGGCGGCCAAAGGCGGTCTGCGCCTCGTCGAAGATGAGCAGCATGCCGCGCTTCTCGCAGTGCTCCTTCACCTTCTGCCAGTAGCCGTCGGGCGGCACGATCACGCCGCCCGAGCTTTCGATCGGCTCCGCAATGACCGCAGCGAGCTCGCCGGTCGACTGCGCGTCCACCATGTCGAAGCCCACCTCGAGGCACGTGCCGTCGCAGGCATTCCGGCAATGCCGGACCGGGCAGTGATAGGCATTGGGCGCCGGCAGGGCCAGGGAGCCCGGCATCATCGGGCCATAGCCCTTGCGCCCGGCAACGTAATTGACCGACTGCGCACCCGAGGTCATGCCGTGCCAGGAGCCGGTATAGCCCACCACCTCGAATTTGCCGGTAGAGAGCTTCGCCGCTTTGATCGCCGCCTCATTGGCCTCGCCGCCGGTGCTGAGGAAGAGCGATTTCGAGAGATTGGGCGGCAGCATCTGGGCCAGCCGCTGGGACAGCGCGACCACGGGCGGGCTCAGCATGCCGCTGAAGAGATGCAGCGCGCCGTCGCATGCCTGGCGGATCGCCTCGACGATCCGCGGATGGCTGTGGCCAAGGGTGGCGCACATCTGGCCGGACGTGAAATCGAGGATCTCCTTGCCGTCCTGGTTCCAGATCAGGGTCCCGCGCGCCTTGGTGATGAGATGCGGCACGAAAGGCATGCCGTAGCGGATCAGATGCTCGTCCCAGGGCTCGTTGGTGAGATGCGGCGTCGGCATTGGCGGCTCCTCGTTGCGGGCTGGTAAAACCCTACCACGAGCCGGCCGATTCATGATTTCTTTGAGATGGGGAGATTTTTGTTTCCTGGCACTGAAACTCACAAGATAAAGAAATTCTAACGGCCAAATTCGATGAAAAACTTTCAAAATGGAAATTCGCCTAAAGCCGCTCATGCGGCGCTCGACGCCATCGACCGGCGGATTCTCCGGACGCTGCAGCGGGACAGCACGATCTCGAACCAGACATTGGCGGATGAGGTCGGCCTGTCGCCGCCCGCCTGCCTCAAGCGGGTGCGGCGGCTCAGGGCCGAGGGCGTGATCGAGCGAACCGCCGCCATGCTAGCGCCGGCGGCGCTGGGTCATCCGCTGCTGACGGTGGTGCGGATCAAGCTGGATCGTCCGGCAGAGGCGGAGATGCGCGCGTTCGAGGCGCGGATGCGCGACCTGCCGCGCGTCGCGCAATGCCTGACCGTGGCGGGCGACATCGACTATGTCGTGCTGGTCCGCAGCAAGGACGTGGCACACTACCAGGATTTTGCGCGCAACATCCTCGCCAGCGCGCCGGGCATCCGCGCCTACACCAGCGAGATCGTGCTGGAAGTTGCAAAATGGACCACCGAGATCCCGGTCGAGGACGGCTGAGGTTGCCGGTGCTCTCTAGCCCCACTCCGCCCCATTGGGGCGGAGTGGGGCATTGCCTAGAGCAGTTCCGCGATCTGGACCGCGTTCAAGGCGGCACCCTTGAGGAGCTGATCGCCGGCCACGAACAACGCGACCGAGCGGCCTGACGGATCCGAGATGTCGGCGCGGATGCGGCCGGCCAGGATGTCGCCCTGGCCCGAGGCGTCCTTGGGCATCGGGAAGTAGTTCGCTACCGGATCGTCGACGACGCGCACGCCCGGTGCCTTGGCCAGGAGTGCGCGCACCTCGTCCGGCGTGGTCGGCCGTTCGAACTCGACGTCGAGCGCGATCGCGTGCGCGCGCAGCACCGGCACGCGGATGCAGGTCGAGCTGATGCGGATCGAGGCGTCGCCGAAGATCTTGCGGGTCTCCTTGACCATCTTCAGTTCTTCCTCGTTGTACCCGTTCGCCGGATCGATCTTGGTATTGTGGCTGAACAGGTTGAACGCATAGACGTGCGGGAAGACCTTGGGCTCCGGCGTCTCGCCGGCGAGATAGGCGCGGGTCGAGGCCTCGAGCTCGGCCATGCCGGCGGCACCGGCGCCGGACGCGGCCTGGTAGGTCGCGGCGATCAGGCGCTTGATCGGGTTCTGCTTGTGCAGCGGCCAGAGCGGCACCGCCGCGATGATGGTCGAGCAGTTCGGGTTGGCGATGATGCCCTTGTGGGACTTGGCCGCCTCGGGATTGATCTCCGGCACGACGAGCGGCACGCCCTCGTCCATGCGGAAGGCCGAGGAATTGTCGACCACGACGGCGCCGGCACGCACCGCCGCCGGGGCAAATTCGCGCGAGATGGCGCCGCCGGCCGAGAACAGCGCGATGTCGACGCCGCGAAACGCCTCGGCAGTCAGCGCCTCGACGGTGATCTCGGTGCCTTTGAAGCCCATCTTCTTCCCGGCCGACCGCGGCGAGGCGAGCAGGCGGAGCTCGGCCAGCGGAAAGTTGCGCTCCTCGAGGAGCTGCAGGAATTCGACACCGACGGCCCCGGTGGCACCGACGATGGCGACGACAGGCTTCGACATAGCAGAATGGATCCTTCGGTCACGGGTTTCCGGTCGAAACTTACCGGCAGCCCGGCATTTTCAGCCTGTCCGTTACCTTGTCAATTTCGCACTGCAACGAGAGGCCGCACGCTTCTTGCTCGCGCTCGGCCGCCAGTCTGCCTAAACTTGCGGCCGCAAACGCCTGTTATCGCTGGAAGGAGCGGCGTCTTGGCCCACGACAAGGACACGGCATATCCGGTCGAGCTGCGCGCTCCGGACATTTCCCGGTGGCGCGACGGGAATACCGGGATCCCCTACATGACCACGCTCGACAGCGGCCGGCCCGGTCCGCACGCGATGGTGAACGCGATCACCCACGGCAACGAACTGTGCGGTGCGCTCGCGATCGAGTACCTCAGCGAGACCGGCTTCCGGCCGGTGCGCGGGCGGGTGACGCTGGGCTTCACCAATGTCGCCGCGTTCGAGCGGTTCGACCCGGCCCAGCCGAACGCGTCGCGCTTCGTCGACGAGGATTTCAACCGGGTCTGGGATGTGGCGACCCTGGACGGGCCGCGCAACTCGGCCGAGCTCGCGCGGGCCCGCGAAATCCGGCCGCTGATCGACCAGGTCGACTATCTGCTCGACATCCATTCGATGCAGCATGCGACCGCGCCCCTGATGCTGGCCGGCATGCAGGACAAGGGCGTGGACCTCGCCCGCCGCGTCGGCGAGCCCGAGCTCATCGTGCGCGACCAGGGCCATGCCGCCGGCCGGCGCATGCGCGACTATGGCGCATTCGACGATCCTGCGAGCCCGAAGGCGGCGCTGCTCGTCGAATGCGGCCAGCACTGGGAGGCGGCATCCTTCACCGTCGCGCGCGACGTGACGCTGCGCTTCCTTGCCTGCCTCGATCTGCTCGAGCCGGCCTATGCCGCAGAGCACCTGCCGAAGGCGACGCCCCCTGCCCCACGGGTCATCGAGGTGACGACCGCGGTCACGATCGAGACCAACAGCTTCCGTTTCACCGAGCCGTTCCTGGGGCTCGAGGTGATCGCCAAGGCCGGCACCGTGATCGGCCATGACGGCGGCCGCGAGATCCGCACGCCCTATGACGAATGCGTGCTGATCATGCCGTCGCGACGCCTCGCCAAGGGCCAGACCGCCGTGCGGCTCGGCCGCTTCACCGGCTAGGGTGAAGACCCAGTCGGGAAGGACCGAGACGGATGGGAGGCGGTTGGTCCGGTTTCGGGCACCCCAATGGAAAATCGGACATTGGCACCCGTCTTCCGCAGGCCGGAAGCGGGCTGTCCGGCAGTCGTCCCCTGCTAAGGCTTCATGGCCATCCCCGGTAGCTGGCGAAGCGGAGCAAGCGGACCCAGCGGAATCAGCTCGAAGCTCATGAGATGGGCCTGGCCGAGCGGGAGCTTCTCGAGCATGTCGTGGGCGGCGGCGGGATCGGCGACGTTCAGGATGAACACCACCCCCTTGGCGTTCTGCTGCGAATACCATTGGTCGACCTTGCCAGCCAGATAGAGGTTCACGGTATCGCGGACCTCGTCCGGCAGGATGGCGAACACCTTGGCCGGGTCGACCCCGGGATTGATGGTGCCGATGGCGAGAATTTTCGTGGTCGGCGTCGGTGCTGGCGCGGCTGTGGGCGCGGCTGTCGACGGCGCTGCAGACTGGGCGTGGCCGGTGCGCGGGCCAATAAGGCAGGAGGCCAGGGCTACGCCGGCGGCGAGAACGGCTTTCATTGTCTTTTCCTCTCTATGAGCGAAGGGGCGCGGGCGGCACGACCGGCTCGACCCTTCCAGTGGCTAAGGCAACCGGGTCAGCATCATCGCCTGCACGGCCTTGGGCGCTTTCGATGGAAGGAAGATCGGGCCAGGAGCGCGCCATCGGTAGCCGGTCATTTCGGCTAACATTTATGCCAGAACAGCATATATTGATCCCTGAACGCCCCAATCGGAAAGCTAAGATCCCAGCCAATCTTGCAGCAAGATCGCCCGCCTCTAGCGTTTTTGTGATTCGATCGGCTCGTCGGCCAGCACTTTCTGGTCACGGATTTATGCTATGAAAGCATTCGTGCCGCTTGATCATCGCGGCATCGCGAAGGAGCGCGGACAAGCCTTGAAAGACATCCTCACGCTCAGGCTCTACACGCGCGTTGCCCGGCTCGGCAGTTTCTCCGCCGCGGCGCGGGAATGCGGCCTTGCTCAGTCGCAGGTGTCGCGCATGATCGCGGAACTCGAGGCGAGCCTCGGTGCCCGCCTGCTGTCGCGGACGACCCGCAACGTGGCGCCGACCGAGGCGGGCCTCGAATTTCTCGCGCGGATCGATCCGGCCCTGGCGGCGATCGAGGATGCAGCGAACAGCGTGCGCGAAACGGGCGAACTGCGCGGGCTGATCCGCGTCGGCATGCCCGCGACGATGGGCATGCGCGTGATCATGCCGAGATTGTCGGCCTTCACGGAACGGCATCCGCTGCTCCGAATCGAGCTGTTGCTCGACGATACTTGGCGGGACTTGGCGCGGGAGGCGGTCGATGTCGGTATCCGGGTCGGCGATCTCCCCGATGCGTCAGGGACCAAAAGGCTGATCGGTACGATGCGCCGGGTCTTCGTCGCCGCACCGGCCTACGTCGCACGCCATGGCCTTCCGGAACAGCCGGCAGACCTTGAACGGCATCGTCTCATCGCCGGCCCGGTCGCGCCCCATTCACGGTCATGGAAGTTCGAGCGCGACGGCCAGACCGTGGTGGTCGAGGTGCAGCCACATGTCTCGATCAATGATACCGCCGGCGCGCTGGCGGCGGCGACCAGCGGGCTCGGCATCACGCCCACCACCTCATGGGCGTGTCGGCGCGAAATAGAGAGCGGCGAACTCGTGCCGATCCTGCTCGGCTGGCAATCGGGGGAATTCCCCGTTCACGCCTATTTCCCGATGGGGCGAACGACCCGCATGGCGGCCCGCGCGTTCATCGACTTCATCGCGGACGAGCTTCGCACCGACCCGCCGCTGCCGGCAGGAAGCCCAGGAACATGACGCTCGAGGTGCACGGCCCTTGCATCGCGCCATCCCTGTCGCATATCCGCTTGACTGAATGATCGGTACAAATGGAGTCCCTGCCCCATGGCGCATCCGAACCTGCCCAGGGAAGAAGTGGTCGATCGGCTGATGCGCGTGTTCCGGCGGGAAGGCTATGACGGCGCCAGCCTCGCCCGCCTGTCGGCCGCAACCGGGCTCGGCCGGTCGAGCCTCTATCACCATTTCCCGCGGGGCAAGGAGGACATGGCCGAGGCGGTAATGGACGCCTCGCGCCAGCGCTTCGCCCGGCTGGTGCTGGAACCGCTCTCCGCCCCCGGCCCAGCGCGGCCGCGGTTCGAGGCGATGGCCCGGGGCTATGCCGAATTCTACGATTCCGGCCGCGACTCCTGCCTGATCGATCTGTTCGGCGTCGGGACGACCGGCCTGCAATTCGTGCCGCGGCTCACGATCTCCATTGCGACCATCACCGGCGCCATCGCCGAGGTGCTGATCGAAGCCGGCCTTGCCGAGGACGTCGCCCGGCGCCGCGCCGAGGATGCGTTGATCGCCATCCAAGGCGCGCTCGTGCTCACCCGCGCCGGCGGAACGAACGCGCCCTTCCGCCGCGTGCTCGCCGAATTGCCCGACCGTCTGCTCGCCTGAGTGATCCCTCTTGACGGCTGTCGCTTGGATGAATATGTACCGATCGTTCGGTTCATATTCATTTCATCGGAGCCGCCATGACCGCTCTCGCCCGGCCTGCCCGCCCCATCACCCTCTACGGCTTCCCACTGTCCGGCCACGCGCACCGCGTGGCGCTGTTCCTGTCGCTGCTCGGCCTGCCGCACGAGCAGATCACGGTCGATCTGCCGAACCGTGCGCAGAAGCAGCCGGCCTTCTTGGCGCTCAACCCGTTCGGCCAGGTGCCGGTCATCGACGACGACGGCACGATCGTCGCGGACTCGAACGCGATCCTGGTCTATCTCGCGACCCGCTACGGCGATGAGGGCTGGCTGCCGCGCGATCCGGTGCGCTTCGCCGAGGTGCAGCGCTGGCTCTCGGTCGCCGCCGGCCAGATCACTGCCGGCCCTTGCGCCGCCCGGCTCGTCACCGTGTTCGGCGCCCCGCTCGACCATGAGCGCGCGAGGACGATCGCGCACGATCTGTTCGCCATTATGAATGCGCATCTCGAAGGCCGGGCGTTCCTGGTCGGCGACCGGCCGACCATCGCCGATGTTGCCGGCTACAGCTATATTGCCCATGCGCCGGAGGGCGGCGTCTCGCTCGAGCCGTATCCGCACATCCGCGCCTGGCTCGCCCGGATCGCGGACCTGCCGGGCTTCGTCGTCATGCCGGCGAGCAAGGCCGGGCTCGCCGCCTGACCGCTCGCGGAGGATCACCCATGTCCGAGTCATTCGTGCCGCTTGACGGCTGGGGACGGGCCGAATCGCCGTTCCATGCCGGCGAGATCGCGATCCAGCGGCGCGCGGGCGTCGCGGACAAGATGGCGCCGCACGGACGCCGCGCCATCCGCTCCTTCATGCCGGAGCAGCACCGCCTCTTCTTCGCCCAGCTGCCGTTCCTGGTCGCGGGCACGGTCGACCGGACGGGGCAACCCTGGGCCACGATCCTCACCGGCCGGCCCGGCTTCGTCGCAACACCCGACGACCGGACGCTTACGATCGGCGCCCGGCCGCTGCCGGGTGATCCGGCCGCCGACGGCCTGGAGACCGAGGCCCCCATCGGCCTCCTCGGCATCGAACTGCCGACGCGCCGGCGCAACCGGGCGAACGGCGTGGTGACGGCGCTCGCTCCGGACGGCTTCACCGTCGCGGTCTGGCAGAGCTTCGGCAATTGCCCGAAATACATCCAGGCCCGCTTGCCGGAACCGGTCGAGCCGGGATCGGTCGCACCGCCTGAGGTCGCTGCCGAATTGAGCGAGCGGGATCGCGCGCTCATCGCCTCAGCCGACACGTTCTTCCTCGCGACCGCACACACGGCCGCGGAGGCAGGCTTCGCCGGCGGGGCCGACGTGTCGCACCGCGGCGGCAAGCCCGGCTTCGTCCGGGTCGATGGCAATCGGCTGACCGTGCCGGACTTCGTCGGCAATTTCCTGTTCAACACGCTCGGCAACCTGCTCGTCGAGCCGCGCACCGGCCTGTTGTTCCCCGATTTCGCAACCGGGGATCTGCTCTACCTGGCCGCGACCGGCGAGATGATTTGGGATGGGCCCGAGGTCGAGCGCTTCCAGGGGGCCGAGCGGCTCACGCGCTTCAATGTCACGCGCGTGGTCCGGCTGCCCGGCGCCCTGCCGTTCCGCTGGTCGGCGCCGAACTATTCGCCGGTGCTGGAGCGGACAGGCATCTGGTAACAAACGGGTGCAGCCACGCGTTCAAGCTGATATTTTTGCACTGCAAAATCACCGATTTCAGCAATTTTTTTAATGACCGAATAAGGTTTGACGCCGCAATCTTTCTGTCATGAAGCAGGCCCTTGAGAGCCTGGCCCGAGAAAGATTGCCCGAATGCCGCATCCGTTCTCTTCCCTCCTCGACCACGCCGGCCGGACGGCTGCTGTCCTGCTCGGCGCGGGAACGCTGCTGTGGCTGATGGGCAGCATCGAGATGCCGCGCGGACCGGCGGCAGCCGATCCGGCGCTACGTCACGAGACGGCGCTCCGAGCAACCGACGATCTGGACGCGTTGCGCGCGCGGATCGGCGCGCCGGACGACGCGTTCAGCCAAGCCCGCGCGGCGCTCGGCAGCGATATGATCGCGCTCCGCGAGATGGTCGCGTCGGCCGACGAGGCGACGATGCTGGGCGAGACGCTGGCGACGCTCGCCCGCTATCGGGCGGCCTGGACCGAGCTGCGCTTCGAGATCCGCTCGAACGATCAGGACGCGGCTCACCGGGCCCGCACCGTCGCGGCGTCGCTCGGCGGCGAGGCCGCGGCCGCTCTCGCCTCGTTCGGCCACGCGCTCGACGACGGCAATGCCGCGATCGAGCAGGCGCGCCTGTCGGCCGAGCGCGGCGATCGCTTCCGGCGCTCGGCCCTGGCGTTCGTCACGGCCGCTTGCCTGCTGCTCATCCTCGGATGCGGCCGACACCCGGTCGGCAATGTGCCGAACCGTCTGCTAGGCAGCCGTCTCGGCGATCCGCGATCGTAACCGGTCGAGCGAGACCGCGGGCAAGCAGCCGGCGGTGTCGAGGACAAACGGCACCGGCTCCCAAGCCTCGTACTTTCGGGCGAGCACTTGCTGCCAGGTTGGCGTGACCAACCCTGAGATGTCGGTCGTCCGCGTCTCGACCCGCCGACGGTGCTCCACGCGGTCGGAGCAGATCACCTCGATCTCGATCATCGCCGCATCCGTGCGTTCAGCGACCCGTCGCCAAGCTTGGCGCGTGATCGCGAGCGGATTGACCGCATCCACCACCACGACCCGGCCGAGACGCAGATTTTCCTCAGCGAGGGCGTAGGCGGCGAGATAGCCTGCCGGGCCAACGTCCACCGCCAACATTCCCGAATCGCGCAGCGCCTGCTCGATCGTGTCGACCCGCAGGTATGTCGCCTGGCGCTCCACCGCGATGGCGCGGGCCAGTGTCGTCTTGCCGGTGCCGGGCAGCCCGCCAAAGACGATCAGCATCAGATCACGGGATCAAAGATCCGCCGCCAGCGTCGCGCGGACCGCTTCCGGCACCAGCGCGATATGGCCGTAGTTCGGGTGGTCGAAGCCCAGGAGGATCTGGGCGCCGGGCGTGCGGAAGGCGTCGATCGCCGCCGGCGACAGCGGGAAATGGAAGAATTGCACCGAGGAAGCCTTGCCCTCGGGCGAGGTGTTCTCGCGATCGGGATCGGGAATGCCGCGAAGCTGCTCGCCGCCCGCCTGGAGGAAGGTCTTATGCTCGATGCCGCCGATCCGGTTAAGCTGGGTCGTCCGCCGGACCGGGTCGTCGATCTCGAACATCACGGTCGCGACCAGCTCGCCACCGGCAGGCACGAGCGGCCCGTAGGCCTCGATCTCGTCGGCGATCTGCGTCTCGCCGCCGTTCTCGATATAGAGCATCTCCAGGATCTGGTGCCGGATCGTGTCCCAGTTCTCGAAATAGAAGGTCGCGAACGGCCCGACCTCGACGCGGCGGTTCTGCTTCAGCGCGGCCATGCGCGCGCGCTGCTCCTTGCGGATCGGCAGATAATCGGCACGGTCGAGGATGTCGGCGCGCTCGATGCGGCGCCTCGGTTGGATCGTCATAAGCAATTCCTCTTCAGCCGGCGACGAGGCCGTAGGCGCGCGCGAACAGTTCGACCGGATGGGCGTGGGTCGGCAGCGGCGCGTCACCGGCCAGCTTTTCGATCCCTTGCAGGATGTGGGGTGCCGCGAGCGGGCATTCCGACGCGACGAACGGGTTCTCGTTGTTGATGGCCGAGCGCGCAACCGGCCGGCCGACCTTGAGCGCCACCTCGAAATTGCCCTCCATCACGCCCCACGAACCGCCGTGGCCGGAGCAGCGCTCGACCACGTCGATCTTGGTATCGGGGATGAGGCGCAGGAGCTCACTCGCCTTCTGCCCCATGTTCTGGGCACGGGCATGGCAGGCGATATGGACGGTGACGCCGCCAGGCAGTGCTGCAAGGCCGGGCGCCAGCCCCTCCTTCTTGGCGATCGCCACAATATATTCGCTGATGTCGCTCGTATGCTCGGCCAAGCGCTTCACGTCGGGGTCGTCGGGCAGGATGAGCGGCCACTCGAACTTCAGCATGAGCGCGCAGGACGGTACGAGCGCGATCACCTCGTAGCCCTCGTCGATATAGCGCTTCAAGGCCTGCGACACGGTGCGCGCGCGCTCCGCCACATCGGCGATGTTGCCGGCCTCGAGCTGTGGCATGCCGCAGCACGCCGGATATGCCACCTCCGTCTCGACGCCGTTGTGCGCGAGGATGGCGCGCGCGGCGAGGCCGATGCCGGGATCATGGAACTCGACGAAGCAGGTCGCATAGAGCACGGCCTTGCGCCCGAAGCCGGGAGCATTCCGGTTGACCTTGGGCGCGTCGAGCGCCTGCTGCTGAAAGGTCTGGACCGCGTATTTCGGCAGTTCCGCCTCACGGGCGACGCCGGCCATCGCCTGCAGCATCGGCCGGGTCACGGCATTGTTCCGGTCTGTTGCCCAGTTGGCGATGGGCGCCACGAGCGAGCCGAGCTTGCCGTTGCGGTCCGTGTGCGTCAGCGCCTGGGCGACCTTGTCCGTCTTGCCCTGGGCGAATTCGGCGGCGCGGTAACGCAGCATCAGATGCGGGAAGTCGAGGTTGAACTCGTGCGGCGGCACATAGGGGCACTTCGTCATGAAGCACAGGTCGCACAAGGTACAGGCGTCGACGACGGGCTTGTAATCCTTGGGATCGACCGCATCGAGCTCGCCCGTCGGCGAATTGTCCGCGAGATCGAACAGGCGCGGAAAGGAGTCGCACAGGTTGAAGCAGCGGCGGCAGCCATGGCAGATGTCGAAGATGCGATGCATCTCCTTCTCGATCGCCGCCATGTCGTAAAATTCGGGGTTCTGCCAATCGAGCGGATGGCGAACCGGCGCTTCCAGACTGCCTTCGGCCATAGGCCGTGCTCCCTCTTCCTGAAGGTTCCGTTCGAACGGGATCGGATCGGAAAGAAAAGCCGGCGGGCAGGCCCGCCGGCCCTGTACAGGGTCAGGCGTTCAGGGAATCGAGCGCCTTCTGGAACCGGCCGGCATGCGAACGCTCGGCCTTGGCGAGCGTCTCGAACCAGTCGGCGATCTCGTCGAAGCCTTCTTCGCGCGCGGTGCGCGCCATGCCCGGATACATATCGGTGTATTCGTGGGTCTCACCGGCGATGGCGGCGACCAGATTCTTGTCGGTCGAGCCGATCGGCTTGCCGGTCGCCGGGTCACCGACGGCCTCGAGGAACTCAAGATGGCCGTGCGCATGGCCGGTCTCGCCCTCGGCGGTCGAGCGGAACACGGCGGCGACATCGTTGAAGCCTTCGACGTCGGCCTTCTGCGCGAAATAGAGATAGCGACGATTGGCTTGGCTTTCGCCCGCGAACGCTTCCTTCAGATTGTCTTCGGTCTTGCTACCCGCAAGTTTGCTCATCAAGTGCCTCCCCAGGAGTGGATCACGAGGGTTGATCACGGCGGCGCGGGCGTGCTGCCCTAACGCCTTGGCAAATCATGTATCAGCCGTCGACAGCCCGTCAACCCGGCTTGGAATGATTCTAAAATGTCATTTCAAAGACGTCGGGCCAGCAGCTCCGGGCAGCCCTTGACCGAGGGCGAGCAGGACCGTCAAATGCGTTGCATCAGGGACTTGCCGCCGGGAGAGACGAACCTTGTCACCCCAAGATACCGATGATCGCCTCGCGACCATTCTCGGGCCCAATCTCGAGGCGGCGACGCAGCGGCTGATCGCCTATGTCGCGGTCGCCGCCGTCGTCGTGTCGCTCATCATCAGCCTCATCTAGCCTCGCGCGCAGCATCCTCGGCCCGCGCGCCAGGGCGCGCGCGCGGGCCGGGAACCCGGCCCGAATCCGGCTTGCCGCGTCGCTTGTGGATGACAAGGGTGATCTGATTCTCGATCACCACGATCCGCTTGTCCGCTTCGGCCGGCAGCGGGATCTTGGCGCCGATCGCCTGCATGATGATCGCAGCCGCCAGGTCAGCCTCGGAAATGTCGTGCTCGACGATCTCGCCGTCGATGGTCTCGACCGCGAGCGACACGGTGATCTTGTCCTCGTTGTGGACCGTGTAGCGGGCGATCTGGCCGACCGTGAGCGGCCGGCCCAGTTTCCGGTAGAAGCTCGCCAATGCCGCGACGACCTCCTGGTCATTGTAGAGCATCACCCGCATTTCGATTGGCATTGCCGTTCCCCGCGCTAACCCCTCGGCGAGTCTAGGCTGAGCGATGCATGGCCGACAAGCGTGCTGAGGATTCGCTTTGCCCTCGCCCGGCTGCTCGTTCATTCTTTCCAGTTCGTTCCACAAGCGTTCGCCGGACTGGTCATGGAGAAGCGCTTCCAGCGCCGAATCGAGGATTTCGTCTGCCTGCACTGCGGCCGGGCGGTCAGCGGCAACGGCTTCACCAACCATTGTCCCGCCTGCCTGTGGAGCCGGCACGTCGACGTCAACCCGGGTGACCGGGCGGCCGAATGCGGCGGCGCCATGCGGCCTGTCGGGCACGAGACGGTGCGCGGCCGCACGATGATCCTCCACCGCTGCGAGACCTGCGGCTTCGAGCGGCGCAACCAGCTGGCGAAGGACGACGACATGGCGGCGCTCATCCGTCTCGCCGGCGAGACCGCCGGCCAGCGCGTGCGCGGCCGCTGAGCGCCGCCGCCGACCGCCCATTGCCCCGGCCCATTGCCAAGGATCACTTAAGTTTCTGCAGCTAAGACCGGGCCAGCGCCAATTGGGGCGCGAATCGACCGGGCCCCATGCTGAAACCGCTCAAGCTCCGCACCTCCATCGTCCTGATCTTCGGCGGACTCGCGTTTCTGACGGTGGCGCTGGTCGCCTTGGTCGTGGGCAACGGTGCCCGTTCGCTCGCCGAACATGACGCCCGGCTGCGTCTCGAGGCCGCGGCGGTCACCATTCGCAACGAGCTCGATCAGGACCTGGCCGAGCGGTTCCGCGACATCCGCAACGGGGCGGCCCTGTCGCCGCTCTTCGCTGAAGGCAACACGCCAATCCGGCGGGCCTGGTTCGATCGCGTGCTCGCGACATATCCGGACTATGCCTGGCTGGGCTTCGCCGGTCTCGACGGCACGGTCGTGACCTCGGCCAATGGCGTGCTCGAGGGGCAGTCGGTCGTAGGCAGGCCCTGGTTCACGGAGGGGCTCAAGGCGCCGTTCATCGGCGACGTCCATGCCGCCCTGCTGCTCGAGCAACTGCTGCCCAACCCCTCGGGCGAACCGATGCGCTTTATCGATCTGGCCGCCCCGGTCGCGAACCCGTCGGGCCAGATCGTCGGCGTGCTGGGCGCTCATCTCAGCTGGCAATGGGCGCGTCGGCTCCAGCGCACCGTGCTGGCCTCGGCCGACGACGGCCGGCAAGGCATCGAGGCCTTCATCCTGGATCGCGGCGGCCGCGTTCTGCTGGGCCCCGAGGGGTTTCTCGACAAGCCGCTGGCGCTCCCGGGTCTCGCTCCGCCCGCGGCAAAGCCCGAGAGCGCGCTCGTTTCATGGCCGGACGCCGCGCCCTACCTGACGAGCAGCGTCGGCACCGAGGCACACGCCGACTTCCCGGGCCTCGGCTGGAGCGTGACGGTCCGCCAGCCGCGCAGCCTCGCCTTTGCCGAGGCGCAGGCGATCCAGCGCCGCGTGCTGTGGCTCAGTCTCGCCGCCGCGCTGCTGGCTGGCGGGATCGCCTGGCTGCTGGCCGACCGGCTCGCCCGGCCGCTGACACGCCTCAGCGAGGCAGCGCAACGCATCCGCAAGGGCGAGCCGGACGTGACGCTGCCCCGGCCCAGCGGCTATTTCGAGACCGCCTCCCTCGCCCGCTCGATCCACACCATGACGGCGACGCTGGAGCGCCAGCGCGGCGACCTCGCAGAGCTCAACGCCACGCTCGAAGCCCGGATCGCGCAACGCACCGCAGCGCTCAACCTGATGCAGGAGGTCGCGGCGGCGGCGAATGAAGCCCGCGACCTCGATGCTGCCGTTCGCTTCGGGCTTGCACGGTTGACCGCATTCCTCGGCTGGCCGGTCGGCCATGCCCACCGGATCATCACCGCACCGGACGGGCGCTTCGAATATGTCGCGACCGAGCTCTGGCAGCTCGGTGACACGCGACGGTTCGCGCCCTTCGTAGCCGCGACCCAGGAACTCGTGTTCGGCGAAGGCGACGGCCTGCCCGGCCGGGTCGTGGCCGAAGGCGCGCCGGTTTGGGTATCGGACGTCCGTATGCTGCCCGGCTTCCTGCGGCGGGCGGCAGCCGAGACCTGCGGCCTCGGCGCCGCGCTCGCCGTTCCCGTCAAGGTCGGCGACCGGATCGAGCTGATCCTGCAATGCTTCGCCGACCGGCCGCTCGAGGCGGATGCAGAGGGCCTGTCGGTCGCCCGTTTCGTCGGCCAGCAGCTGAGCCGCGTCGCCGAACGGCTCGCCGCCGCCGCGCACCTGGCCGAGCGCGAGGCACGCCTCTCGGCGGTCTACGACAGCGTCCTGGACGGCATCCTCACGATCGATCCGTCGGGCGCGATCGAGACCATGAACCGGGCGGCGGAACGCCTGTTCGGCCATCCGGCCGGCAGCCTCGTACAGCGGAACATGCGCCTGCTGCTGGCAGAGCCCTCCTCATTGGTCTCTGAAGAGGGCGAATTCGCGCTCGGTACCGTGCGGGAGCTCGAAGGCATCCGGGCCGACGGCTCGCGCTTCCCGATGGAGCTCGCCGTCACCGCCGCCGACGTCGACGATCGGCCGCTGCGGGTCGTCTCAGTCCGCGACATCAGCGAGCGCCGGGCGATCGAGCGTCTCAAGAACGAGTTCGTCTCGACCGTGAGCCACGAGCTCCGGACTCCGCTCACCTCGATCTCGGGCGCGCTCGCCCTCATGGCCAAAGGCACGGCGGGTGCGCTGCCCGACAAGGCGCAAAGCCTGGTCGCGATCGCGCGCTCGAACTGCGACCGGCTGGTCCGCCTCATCAACGACATCCTCGACCTGGAACGCATCGAGGCCGGCAGGCTGGTCTTCGAGTTCGGGCCGGTCGACCTGGTCGAGCTGCTCGACGATGCGGCGCGTGAGACCGCCGATTTCGCCCAGCAATACGACGTCACGCTGACGGTCGCGCGCTCGATGCCCGAGGCGATCGTCTGGGGCGACCGCCATCGGCTGATGCAGGTGGTCGGCAACCTTGTCTCCAACGCGATCAAATTCTCGCCCGCCGGCAGCACCGTGACGCTCGACACCGTGCGCGCCCACGGCCGGGTCAGAGTGGCTGTCATCGACGAGGGCCGCGGCATCCCCGACGCATTCAAGGCGACGATCTTCCAGAAATTCGCCCAGGCCGACGCCTCGGACAGCCGGCAGAAGGGCGGCACCGGCCTCGGCCTGTCGATCGTCAAGTCGATCGTCGAGCGCCACGGCGGCACTGTCGGGTTTTCCTCGCGGGTTCGCGCCGGCTCGATCTTCTGGTTCGAGCTGCCGGAACGGCTCGATACGTCAACAGCGGACGAGCCGTGGGATGTCGCCCCAAGCCCACGCGTCCTGGTGTGCGAGGACGACGAAGACGCCGGGCGCATCCTCGCCCTTCACCTGGAACGGGCCGGCTACGAGCCGGTCGTGACCCGGTCGGCGGCCGAGGCTCGCGACCGGCTGCGGCGGGGCGGCTTCGCCGCCATGACGCTCGACATCGGCCTGCCCGACGGGGACGGGCTCGCCCTGCTCCACGAGATCAAGGCCGATCCGGCGACCGCCGACATGCCGGTCGTCGTCGTGTCTGGCCGGCCCGAGGCCGGGCGCGACCGGCTCGGCATCGCCGACTGGCTCGAGAAGCCGGTCATCCCCGAACGGCTGATCGCCGCCCTCGACCAGGTCGTCGAGGAAGTCGAGCGGCCGGCCGTGCTGCATGTCGAAGACGACCCCGACATCGCGGGCCTGGTCGCGGCGACGCTCGGGGCGGGCACCAGCCTCACCTCGGTCGGCTCGCTTGCCGAAGCCCGCCGGGCGCTGGCGCAGGCCGAGTTCGACGTCGTCCTGCTCGACGTCGGCCTGCCGGACGGCTCGGGGCTGGAACTATTGGACACGCTGGACGTGTTGACTGATCGTCCCAAGCCTTCCGTCATCCTGTTCTCGGCGCAGGAGCTGCATCCCGATCGCCGGGACGAAATGGCGGCAGTGCTGGTAAAGTCCCAGGCCAATCTCGATCGCCTGGCGCAGATGATCGAGCAGGCCCTGTCCCGGCGGATGGTTGCGACCACCCGCTCAGCGAGTGGATGACGAGACGCCATGACTGAACCGCTGAAGCGCATCCTGCTGGTCGAAGACGATCCGGACGTTCAGACAATCGCATCCATGGCGCTCATCGACATCGGCGAGTTCGACCTCACCGTCTGCTCCTCGGGTCGCGAGGCGCTGGATCGGATCGGCCATATCCAGCCGCAGCTGGTCCTGCTCGACGTGATGATGCCCGACATGGACGGGCCGACGACGCTCGAAGCGCTGCGGCGCCTGCCGCTGACGCCGCAACCGCCGGTCGTCTTCATGACTGCCAAGGTCCAGCCCCAGGAGCAGCGGCGCTATCTCGACCTGGGCGCGGTCGACGTCATCGCGAAACCGTTCGATCCGGTGACGCTTGCGGACCAGCTGCACGCCGTCTGGGCGCGCCGGCTCAACGGCGTCGCTTAGGACTTGAGCTCGGCAGACTTGAGATCGTCAGACTTGAGATCCGCCAGAGCCGCTTGCGGATAAAGCTCGATCAGCCGATCGAACGACGCTCGCATGACGTCTGTCAGCCGGCGGACTGCATCTCCGAGCGCGTCGGCCGGCAGGTCCGCAATCTCGGCCTCGACAACACCCGCCGTCTCGCCCAGACGGACGAGGCCGATCGACCCGCTGCTGCCGGCGATCTGATGGGCGATTGCCCGGATCCGCGCCCGATCGGGCGCCTGTTCCAACGCCGTCAGGGTCGCGAGCTGCTCCACGCCGTGGGTCAGCTGAGCTGCCACCACCTTCGCGACCCGCTCGCGTCCCAGCCGCTGCTCGAGAATGCCGAGGATCGTCTGGTCCAAAATCCCATCGGTCATGGCGGTCATTCCTTGTCGAACCTGCGGCGACCGCCGGCCGGCGTGCGCATGCGCCACCGGCGACCCCGCGCGAGAAACCCGGGAATTACATTCAATCCAGACGATTAAGTTTTGTTGAATGCCGCCGGCGCGGCAAGAGGCTTATGAGCCGCTGCATGGGCTCACGTGCCGGCCGGCAGGCGGAACGGCAGCACGTTGCCGCCCTGGTCGCGCCCGAGCGCGCGCTCGACCGCGAGCGCAAGATCGACCCGCCGGAACGGCTTGCGCAGCGTGACGAGCGCGCCGTCGCTCTCGTCGATCAGCGCCGGATCGGCGAAGCCGGTGATCAGCAGCACGGCGATACCGGGCAGCCGCTTGCGGATCCGGCGCACGAGCTCGTGCCCGTTCATGCCCGGCATGGCGACGTCCGCGGCAACGATGTCGACCTCCAGCCCATCGTCGAGCCGGGCCAGCGCCTCGCTGCCGCTGCCGGCCTCGACCACGTCGCAGCCGAGCTCACCCAGCATGAGCCCCGTCACCTCGCGCACCGCCGGGTCGTCGTCGACCAGCAGCAACCGGATACCGGCAAGTTCGTTCTTGTCGGGCACGATCGGCTCGGCCGTCACCACCTCCGGCACCGTCTCGGCGCGTGGCAGATAGACGCGGATCGTCGTGCCCTTGCCGAGGACGCTGTCGATCTCGACGCCGCCGCCCGATTGCCGGACGACACCGTAGACCATCGAGAGGCCAAGGCCGCTGCCCTTGCCCACTTCCTTCGTGGTGAAGAACGGCTCGAAGGCGCGGGCCCGCACCTCCTCGCTCATGCCGCACCCGGTGTCGGACACGGTCAGGACCACATAGTCGCCGTTCTTGAGATCGGCCGACCCGCCGCCGCGATGGGTGAAGTTGCGCGTCTCGATCGACAGGCGGCCACCGACCGACATGGCGTCGCGCGCATTGATCGCCAGGTTCAGCAGCACGAGCTCGATCTGGCTTGGATCGACAAGGGCCGGCCACAGCCCGACGGCAAGCGCACGTTCGACGGTGACGGTCGGCCCAATGGACCGGGCCAGGAGGTCGCTCAAGCCATCGACCAGCCGGTTGATGTCGACCGGCTTCGGCTCGAGCCGCTGCTTGCGGGCGAACGCCAGCAGCTGGCTCACCAGCGTGGCGCCGCGCTCGGCCGCCCGGGCTGCCGTCTCGAGCGAGCGGGCGGCCGGATGGTTGCGCAGGCGCATCTGCGCCAGTTCGAGATTGCCGAGGATCGCGGTCAGGAGATTGTTGAAATCGTGTGCCACGCCGCTCGTCAGCTGGCCGATCGCCTCGATGCGCTGCACCTGCTCGAGCTTGGCCTCGGCCTCGCGCCGCTCGACGATCTCGGCCGACAGCAGCCGGTTCGCCTCGGCGAGCTCGGCGGTGCGCTCGCCGACGCGGCTCTCGAGCGTCTCGGTCAGGCGCTTCAGCGCCTCCTCCGCCTTGCGCCGTTCGGTGACGTCGGTCGCGGCCCCGATCCATTCGCGGATATGGCCGTCGGCGGCACGCACCGGCACCGCGCGCGCCGCGAAGTCGCGCCACGAGGCGCTGGGCGCGTGCCAGAGCCGGCCGACCGTCTCGAACACCACGCCGCGCGCGACCGAGCTGCGGAAGTCGGCGACCAGCGTCGCCCGGTCCTCGGGATGCACCATCTCGGCCCAGCGCAACCCCTCGTGCGCCGGCCAGGCCTGGCCGGTGAACGCCTGCCACGATGGCTGCGGCTCGGTGAAGCGGCCCTGAGCATCCGACGTCCAGACGATCGCCGTCGTGGCCGAGATGAGCGAGCGGTAGCGCTCCTCGCTGCGGCGGACCGCCGCTTCGGCCTCGTATTGCTCCCGCTCGCGCCGGTCGATCGCCTCGACCAGATCGTTGAACGCGACGCCCAGGCGGCCGAAGTCGGACGCCTGGTCCGGCAGGTCGACCCGCACCCGGTACTCGCCCCGGCTCCAGCGCCGCGCGGCCGCGAGCAGCGCGCCGATCGGCCGGCCGATCAGCACCCGCCCGATGAGCCAGGCGGCCAGCAGCGCCAGGACGATGTCGAGCGTCACCAGCAGCCCCGCACGCTGCGCCGCCCGGTCGAGCGTCGCGAAGGCGGCCGATTTCGGCAGGCCGACGCTCAGCCACAAGCCGTTAGGCGCGGTCTTGAGCGAGGCGACGCCGAGGATGCGGTCGATATGGTCGTCGTTGCTCGTCCATTCTGTCGTGGTCTCGCGCCCCGCCTGCAGGATGGCGAGCAGGGACGCCGTCGCCCGGCCGCCGACACTCATCCGGCGCGGCAGGCGGACGAGATAGACGCCGTTGCGATCGACAAGGCAGATCGAGGCGTCCGGCTCCAGCCCCTTCGCCGCGAAATAATCATTGAGCCAATCGAGACTGAGCGTGGCCACGAGCACGCCGCCGCGCCGCCCCGGCGCCCCGTCGAAGGCGATCGCGAGCGGCAGCACCGGCCGCGCGCCGAAGCTCAGGTCATAGCCGCCGATGGCGAAGGCGCCGCTGCGCAGTGCTGTCTGGAAATAGGGCTCCTCGGCGATCGAGAGCCCGTCCGGCAGCGTCCGGTCGGCGCAGACCGGCCGGCCCGACGGATCGAACACGGCAAAGGTCGAGATCTCGGGATATTGGGCGACCAGCCGGCCGAGCGAGGCCTTGCAGGCAGCCGGGTCGCCGCCGACGATCGTCCCGTCGTTGGTCAGCGCCACCAGCAGGTTGCGCACGCCGTCGAAGATACGGTCCGACTCGGCGGCCGCGAAACGCGTCAAGGTCAAGGCATGCCGATAGGTCTCGGCCCGGACCGAGGCCCTGAGGTCGTATTCGTTGTAGGCCTGGATGCCGACAGCCGGCAAGACGGCCAGAACGACCAGCAGGAACAGACGCGTCAGGAGGCTCAACAACTTCCTCTGGGGTGCGGCACTCTCGTCTGCCGTCCGACGGGAGGTGACGGCCGAGGGCTGGAACCCAATATGCTACGCGACCCCGGCGCACGGGGTCAGCGCTACCATAGCAGATTTCCCTAAATTACATCTTGTCCCGCGTGTCCGTCGGTCGTCGACGGATGTCCCCCGTTCTTCAAGCAACCGGATGGCCCGATGAACCTGCGTGATCTCGCCTATGCCGTCAGCCTGGCCGCCGACGGGCACTTCCGGCGTGCCGCCGAGCGTTGCAACGTAAGCCAGCCGACGCTGAGCGCGCAGATCGCGAAGCTCGAGGACGAGCTGGGCGTGCAGCTGTTCGAGCGCGGCCCGCGCGGCGCCACGCCGACGCTCAACGGCCGGGCGCTGCTGCATCAGGCGGCGGTCGTGCTGGACGCGGTCGAGCGGCTGAAGGAACTGGCGCGCGCCGCCCATGACCCGCTCGTCGGCCCGTTCCAGCTCGGCGTCATCCCGACGGTCGGTCCCTATCTCATGCCGCGGCTCCTGCCGCTGCTCAAGGCGAACTGGCCTGCCTTGAAGCTGCATCTGCGCGAGGACCGGACCGACCAGCTGGTCGAGCGCCTGCGCGACGGGGCACTCGACGCCGCCATCCTCTCCCTGCCGGTCGAGGCCGAGGATCTGCGCATGGAGCCGCTCTACGACGAGCGGATGCTGCTGGCGCTGCCCACCGGCCACCCGCTCGCCGCCAACGCGCGCGTTCGACACGAGGCGCTCTCGACCGCGTCGGTCATGCTGCTCGAGGATGGGCACTGCCTGCGCGACCAGACCATGGCCTTCTGCCGCACGTCCGGCCTCGGCGCCCAGAGCGACGTGCAGGCCGCGAGCCTCGAGACCCTGCGGCAGATGGTGATGGCCGGCATCGGGCTCGCCCTCGTGCCGGCGCTCGCGACTGAGCCGCCGTTCGGCCTCGGCCCGATGGCGGTCTACCGCCGGTTCGAGGACCCGGAGCCGCGCCGCACCCTCGTCCTCACCTGGCGCCGCAGCTTCCCCCGCGGCGACGCACTGCGCGGTCTCGCCAAGGCGCTTTCCGACGCCCTGGCGACAGACGCGAGCGCGTATTGACAGATCAACTGCCGCCGCGCGCTACCCTGCGCCGCCTCTAGCGGAACCGCGCCCGGAGCTCGTCGACCGCCTTGACCAGCACGCCGTTGTCGGTGCCGACCGCGACGAAGCGGAAGCCGGCGTCGAGCCATTTGCGCGCTTCGGCCTCGTTGCCCGTCAGATAGCCGGTCGGCTTGCCGGCGCGCTCGCAGGCGGCGAGCACGCGGGCGATCGTGTCCTGGACTTCGGGATTCTGCGGATTGCCCAGATGACCCAGCGATGCGGAGAGATCGGCCGGCCCGACGAACACGCCGTCGACGCCCGGCACGGCGGCAATCGCCTCGATATTCTCGACGCCCTTCATCGTCTCGATCTGCACCAGCACACAGATCTCGGCCCCCGCCGTCGTCACGTAGTCCTTGATGCGGCCGTAGCCTGCCGCCCGGCTGCCGGTCGACACGCCGCGGATGCCGTGGGGTGGATAGCGCGTCGCCGCCACCGCCCGCTCCGCCGCCTCCGCCGTCTCGACGAAGGGAATGAGCAGGCTCTGCACGCCCAGATCGAGGATGCGCTTGATCAGCACCGGATCGTTCCAGGCCGGGCGGACCACGGCCGACGCGGTGCCGCCTTGCATCGCCTGCAGCTGTGCCGCGATAGCCGGCGGCTCGTTCGGCGAATGCTCGGTATCGATCAGCACCCAGTCGTACCCGGCATGGGCGATGAGCTCGGCCACCGCGGCGCTGCCGAGCGTGCTCCACAGCCCGATCTGCCGTTCGCCCTGTGCCAGCGCCCGCTTGAAGCGATTTTCCGGAACCCTCATCGACCCGTCCTCTCGTTGTCGTCAGATCTTGTAGCCGATCCGGACGCCGCCCCAGTGCCGGCCTTGGACCATGATCGGGGCGGAGACATCCTTCATCAGCGCGAAAACGCCGCCACCCATGTCGCGGCGGTAGGTTTGCAGCAGGAACGGCCTGGTGTTGCGCCCGGCGGCAAGGCCGACCCGGTCGTTGAACAGGCGCCGGTTCCGGCAATGGGCCGCATTCCACACGGGATCGCTGCCCTGCGGCTGCGAGAATTTCCTGTTATGCGTCGGCAGGAAGCCGTTGCGGTCAACCGCGGCGCAGAACACGACGCGCGGGTCGAGGCCCAGCACCGGCTCCTGCACGTCGGGCAGCACCCGGTCGGTCAGCGCGATGAACCGCGTCATGAGCTGGGCAGGATTGGAGCCGGCGATCGGCTGGTACCGATCGTCGAACAGGTCGGAGAGTGTCACGCGCCCGTCGCGGATCGCCGCCTCGAACAGAGCCGCCGCCTGGGCCGCCGCCTCCTGCGCCGCCCGGATGAACGGCGTGTCGGTCGTCTCGATGCCGCTCGCCGCAGTGAGACCCACCAGGTTCTCGGAGATGCCGACCAGCTTGTTGAGCCGCTCGCGCGCTTGCTGCAGGCTGCCGCTCGTCTCCTTCACCCCATGGGCCAGCCCGTCCAGCACCTCGACGAACCGACCGACCCGGCGGTCGATCTGGCCCGCCGCCTCGGCAATGCGGGCAGTCTCGGCGTCGACCTCGCGGAAGGCCCGGTCGACGGTCAGGATCACGTGGCCGATGGTGCCGGTCTCGCCCTGCACGCCCTCGGCCCGGGCGATGCTGCGCGCGGCGTTCTCCAGCAGCTGGTTGGCCTTGGCCGTGAGATCGGCCAGCGTCTGGGCGATGACATTGGTCGCCTCGCTGGTCCGCTTGGCGAGCGCCTTCACCTCGGTCGCGACCACGGCAAAGCCCTTGCCCGCCTCGCCCGCGCGCGCTGCCTCGATCGTCGCGTTCAACGCCAGAAGATTGGTCTGCCGCGCGATCGCCTCGATATCGCCAGCGACGCGACCGACGGAGGCCAGCGACTGGCCGAGGGCCCCGGCGTCCGCCTTGATGGCGCCGATCGCCTCCAGGAGCGCCTCGATCGCGGACTGGGCGTTTTCCATGGCGCGGCGCGACGCCGTCATCTCCGCGGCCGAATTCTTCGTCACCTGCTCGGCGGTCGCGACCGCGGAGCCGATCTGGCGTGTCGCCGAGATCATCTCGCCGTTGGCTTCGTTCAGGCTGGCAAATGCCTGCGACTGGGCCTCGACGGTGCCGCTCACGCTGTCGACGACGCCGGCGATGTCCGCCACCTCGAGCCCGACGGCGCCGGCGGCATCGGCCACATCGCGGATGAATTTCACCCCGTCCTTGTCTCCGTCCATCGGCGCCCCTGCCCTGCTGAAGTTGCTGTCGCTTGTCGCGATCTCGGCTCGTTCGACCGGGCCGCGCCCGATCGAACGGCAGCTTACCCGATTGGATCGGAAAGGCTACTGGCGGCACGCTCCCAATAGGGCGGCGCGCCGAATGTCGCACGCAGATGGTCGGCGAGCGCGCGCAGTTTCGCCGAGGTCCGGCGGCCTTCGGGATGGGCCATGAAGACGAACTCGTCCTCGCTCGGCGCATCGACCTCGATGGGCACGAGTTGGCCGGCCGCGATCGCTTCGCCGACGATGAACATCGGCATGAGCGCGATGCCGAGACCGGCAATCGCCGCATCGCGCATCACGTCACCGTTGTTGACGCGGAGCCCCACGCGCGCCCGCACCATCACGGTGTCCGCCTCACGCCGGAAGCGCCAGTCGGCGACGCCGCGGTTCGTGTAGAAGATGCCGCGGTGCCGCTCCAGATCGGCGACCGTCTCGGGCGTGCCATGACGGGCAAGATAATCGGCGGACGCGACGAGCACCCGGCGGCTGGGTGCCAGCCGCCAGGCCATCAGGCGCGAATCGACGATCGGCCCGTGCCGGATCACCGCGTCGTAGCCGTCGGCAGCGGCATCGACCCGCCGGTCGTCCAGGTCCAGGGTCAGCTCAATCTGCGAATGGCGCTCGAGAAACGGATAGAGCGCCGGGCCGAGGTGCATGCGGCCGAACGTCACCGGCGCCGAGAGACGCAAGGGGCCGGCGAGCGTGCCGCGGCGCTGGGCCAAGTCCGCCGTCGCGTCCTCGATCTCGCGCAGGATTCGGGCCGCCCGCTCGAGGAAGGCGGCGCCGTCCTCGGTCAGCGACAGCTTGCGGGTCGTCCGGTGCAGCAGGCTCGCACCCACGCTGCGCTCAAGCTCGGCCAGGCGCTCGCTCACCACCGATTTCGACAGGCTGAGGCGCCGCGCGGCTTCGCTGATCGAGCGGGCCTCGGCGACGGCCACGAAGGCCGCGATGCCATCGAGCTTCATCGTTCGGCAATCCCGGAAAGCAGTTTCATGAACTGCAGCCTAATCCGAACGAGCCGTGGACGCCATGTTTGGGTGGTCGGACGGCCGAACGTCGGCGTCCAGCCAAGTTGGAAAGGCTTCCATCATGTCACGTCTCAAGGGCAAGCGCGCACTCGTCACCGGCGGCACCAGCGGCATCGGCCTCGAAGCCGCCCGCCAGTTTCTGGCCGAGGGTGCCAGCGTCGCGATCACCGGCTCCAACCCGCAGACGCTCGAGGCGGCCCGTGCGGCCCTCGGCGGCGATGTCGTCGCTATCCAGGCCGACGCCGGCGACGTCGCTCAGCAGCACAAGGTGGCTGCGGCCGTGCGCGAGGCGTTCGGCGGGCTCGACGTCCTGTTCGTCAATGCCGGCATCGGCGATTTCCGCCCGGTCGAGGCCTGGGACGAGGCGGGCTTCGACCGCTCGGTCGCGGTCAACGTCAAGGGCCCCTACTTCCTGATCCAGGCGCTGCTGCCGCTGTTCGCGAAGCCCGCTTCGATCGTGCTCAACACGTCGATCAACGCGCATATCGGCATGCCGAATTCGAGCGTCTACGCGCTGACCAAGGCGGCGCTCATCTCGCTCGCCCGCACGCTCTCGGGCGAACTCATCGCGCGCGGCATCCGCGTCAATGCGGTGAGCCCCGGCCCGATCGCGACGCCGCTCCACGGCAAGATCGGCATGACCGACGCCGATATCGCCGGTCTGGTCGGCCAGATTCCGGCCGGCCGTCGCGGCGATGTCAGCGAGATCGCCCGCGCCGTCGTGTTCTTCGCCTCCGACGAATCGGCCTTCACGGTCGGCAGCGAGCTCGTCATCGACGGCGGCATGAGCACGCTCTGACCCATTCCCGGCGCGCGGGACGGCCGGCTGATTTTGGTTTTGCCGACCCGTGCGGCGCGTGTATCGTCAGGCCGGATGCTAGTTCCGGACTGCCCGACGTAGCCACCGACCAGGTTCGCGTGCTGACGACAACTCCGACAACGACCCATTCGTCATCAAACGTCGCGTCATGACGATGCGGCGGCGACTCTGAAAGGAAGCCTCACCATGGCTACTGGAACCGTAAAGTGGTTCAACCCGACCAAAGGCTATGGCTTTATCGCCCCGTCCGATGGCAAGGCTGACGTCTTCGTCCATATTTCGGCCGTCGAGCGCGCCGGCCTCTCGACCCTCAAGGAAAACCAGACCGTCGAGTTCGAGCTTGAGCGCGGCGCCAACGGCCGCACCTCGGCCGTCAATCTGAAGGTCGGCTGAGCCTCGACCGCGCCCGAGCCGCCTACCAGATCTAGATCATGGCGAGCGGTTCGGGCCCCCTGGGCGCTGGAAACAGGCGGTCGAGCGCCGCCAGCGCCGCCGGTTCAATCTCAAGATCCAGCGCCGCGCGGTTCTGCCGGACATGCTCCGGCCGGACCGCCTTCGGAATTGCCGCCACATTGCCCTGCCGCAGGACCCAGGCGAGCGCGAGCATCGCCGCGGAGACACCAAGCTCGTCCGCCAGCCGGTGCAGTTCGCGATTGGCCGCAAGATCGCCCTGCTCGATCGGTGAATAGGCCATGACCGAGACGCCCTGGGCGCGGCACCAGGGCAAGAGATCCCATTCGACGCCGCGTCGGCCGAGATTATAGAGCACCTGGTTGGTCGCGGCCCGGCCGCCGGCCGCGACCCACTCGGCCATGTCGCCGGCATCGAAATTGCTGACGCCGTAGTGGCGGATCTTGCCGGCGGCGACCAGCGCCTCCATCGCCTCGACCGTCTCGGCGAGCGGCACCGAGCCGCGCCAATGCAGCAGATAGACGTCGATCCGGTCGGTGCCGAGCCGGCGCAGGCTGCGCTCGCAGGCGGCGATCGTGCCCCGGCGTGTCGCGTTGTGCGGATAGACCTTGCTGACCACCGTCACCTGGTCGCGCCGGCCGGCGATCGCCTCGCCCACGACCTGCTCGGCGCCGCCGTCGCCATACATCTCTGCCGTGTCGATGAGGTCGAGCCCCAGATCAAGGCCGAGCCTGAGGGCCGCCACCTCGTCATCCTTGCGCGCGGCCCGCTCGCCCATGTGCCAGGTGCCCTGGCCGATCGCCCGGACAGACAATCCCGGTGCCAGTTCAATCCGCTTCGTGTCCACCACCATCCTGGGCTCCCCTTCGGCTCGGCGTTCCATCAGATCACAAGATAAGGGCGCAACCTCCGGATGGAAGTCGCGCCCTTGGAGGAACGCCCGATGACGGATGCCGTCAGGGGGTGCGGATGTAGTGGTTGAAGTACTTCTCCGCCATCATGTCGGTCACGACGATGATGCAGACGTCCGTCGTCTGGAACTCCGGGTCGATCACGGCGCCGTCGCCGATGAAGCCGCCGAGCCGCAGGTAGCCCTTGATCAGCGGCGGCAGGGCCGCGATCGTCGCCCGCGCATCGAGTTCGGCAACCGCCGCCTCGGCATCGACCTCGCCCGACGGCAGGATGTCGGTCGGCACGAACCGGTCCGGCAGGGCGCGGGCCCGGATCTGGGCCGGCGCCAGGTGGTTGTAGTGCAGATACGAGAGCGGCCGGGCGAGGGCTGCCGGATCGGTGCCGGGCAGGCTCGCGCAGCCGAACATGATCTTGACGTCGTGGAACTGCACGTAGCTCGCGATGCCGCGCCACAGCAGCTGCATGGTCGGCCGGTTGCGGAAGCGCGCATCGACGCAGGCGCGCCCCAGCTCCATGATCTCGCCCGGCACGGCGACGAGCGGCGCGATGTCGAACTCGGTCGCGGTATAGAAGCCGTCATGCCGATCCGCGAGCGTCCGGCGCAGCAGGCGGTAGGTGCCGATGACCTCGCCCTCGGGCAGGCCCTCCGAATGGTCGAGCACCAGGAGATGCTCGCAATAGGCGTCGAACTTGTCGAAGTCCCGGCCCTCGGCCTCGACCTCGGCGGTCGGCCTCGCATTCATTTCGCCGTAGAAGATCTTGTAGCGCAGCCGCTGGGCAGCCGCGATCTCGGCCGCGGTCCGGGCGATGCGGACCTCGATGTTGTTCTGACGGATGCCGTCATAGATCGACGGCGGGGCGCTTCCGGCGGCCGAGTGTCCCGTTCCCGGGGCAGTCGACTGGCCGTGCCGAGCGACAGCTTCAACCATTGCGATCCCTGTCATCCATTTCCATGGGGCAAGCGCCAGGGGCCGCCCACCTTCGCAAGGCCGGATGCAAGTCCGACCTTCCGCCTCATAGGGTAACACCCCGGCTTCACCAATGCTGAACCCCGTTGTTCCCCCGAGGCAAAGGTTAAACCCCTCGCCCTCCGAATAGCGGAAATATTTAACGTGCTTTTATGACAGTTCGACTGCCAAGGCAAGGCGCTTCAACGGCAATCGCGTGGCGTCGAAAAATTGCTCCGGGAACGCAGAGACTTGCGGAAGGTGTGTCGAAGAACCGTTTCGATTCAATTAAAAGTATGACGATACCCGAACAAGCCTCATGGCTGCGTTGAAGCGAGGGCGCGCCCCATTCCTTGACACGCAAGCACGGCTATGTCGTATTGCGCGCTCGTCGGTGCCGGGTGGCGGCAGCGTCCTTTCGTCGTTCCCGGCGATCGGCCGATTCCATCGTACCCGTTCGGGCTTCAGCATAACGTGCCCGACACCGTCTTCAACGTTTCCTTTCGACCCAATTCGGTCGCGCTATCGACCAGGAGCCTGACGTGGCACGCAAGACGCCCCTCGAGAACATGCGCAATATCGGCATCATCGCGCATGTGGATGCCGGCAAGACGACGACGACCGAGCGCATTCTCTACTACACGGGTCGCAGCCATAAGATCGGCGAAGTCCATGACGGTGCGGCGACGACCGACTACATGGAGCAGGAACAGAAGCGCGGCATCACCATCCAGTCCGCGGCCGTGACCGTGTTCTGGAAGAACCACCAGATCAACGTCATCGACACCCCGGGCCACGTCGACTTCACCATCGAGGTGAACCGTTCGCTCCGCGTGCTGGACGGTGCGGTCGTCGTGTTCGACGGCGTTGCCGGCGTCGAGCCGCAGTCCGAGACGAACTGGCGCCTTGCTGACAACTACCACGTGCCGCGCATGTGCTACGTCAACAAGATGGACCGCTCGGGCGCGAACTTCCGCCGCTGCATCGACATGATCAAGACGCGCCTCGGTGCCAAGCCCCTGGTCACGCAGATTCCGATCGGCTCGGAAGACAATTTCCGCGGCATGATCGACCTGGTCCAGAACAAGGCGCTCATCTGGCACTCGGACGAGAAGGATGCCGAGTGGGAGGTGGCCGAGGTCGACCCGGCCGCGATCGCCAAGCGCCTCAACATCGTCGTCAAGGAAGACATCGACATCCTGAACGACGCGGCCAAGTACCGGACCGAGCTGCTCGACAGCGCGCTCGAGCAGGACGACGCGGCCATGGAAGCCTATCTCGAGTCGGGCGAGGAGCCGTCGGCCGAGACGCTCAACAAGTGCATCCGCCGCGGCACCGTGTTGGGCGCCTTCACCCCAGTGCTGTGCGGCTCGTCCTTCAAGAACAAGGGCGTGCAGCAGATGCTGGACGCGGTCATCGCCTATCTGCCGGCGCCGACCGACGTCAAGGCGATCTCGACCGTCGACGAGGACGGCAATGTGACCGGCGAGCGCTCCTGCTCGGACGACGAGCCGTTCGCGGCGCTCGCGTTCAAGGTCATCAACAACCAGTTCGGCGCCTTGACCTTCGCCCGCGTCTATTCGGGTGTCGCCCAGAAGGGCATGACGCTCCTGAACTCGACGCGCGGCAAGAAGGAGCGCATCGGCCGCATGGTCGAGGTGTTCGCGAAGGACACGAACCCGATCGAAGAGACCCGTGCCGGCGACATCATTGCCTTCGTCTCGCTCGCCGAGACCGAGACCGGTGACACGCTGTGCGATGCGAACAACCCGGTCATCCTGGAGCGCATGAAGTTCCCGGATCCCGTCATCTCCGTCTCGGTCGAGGCGAAGACCAAGGGCGACCAGGAGAAGCTCGGCCAGGCGCTCGGCAAGATGGTCCGCGCGGACCCCTCGCTGCGCCTCGAGCTCGACAAGGAATCGGGCCAGACCATCCTGCGCGGCATGGGCGAGCTGCATCTCGAGATCACCATCGATCGCATCCGCACCGAGTACGGCGTCGAAGCCAACGTCGGCCGGCCGCAGGTGGCATACCGCGAGACGATCACCAGCGCCGTCGAGCACATCTACACGCACAAGAAGCAGACCGGCGGCTCGGGCCAGTACGCCGAAGTCAAGGTCAAGATCGCCCCGCGCGAGCGCGGCGAGGGCTTCGTGTTCGAGGACAAGATCGTCGGCGGCTCGATCCCGCGCGAATTCATCCCGGCGGTCGAGTACGGCTTCGAGATGCAGAAGGAAGAAGGCGTGCTCGCCGGCTTCCCGACGGTGGACTTCTCGGTCTCGCTCATCGACGGCAAGTACCATGACGTCGACTCGTCGGCGATCGCGTTCGAAATCGCGGCCCGCGCCTGCTTCCGCGAGGCGATCCGCAAGGCGAGCCCGATCCTGCTCGAGCCGGTGATGAAGGTCGAGGTCGTGACGCCGGAGTCGCATCTGGGCGACGTCATCGGCGACTTGAACCGTCGCCGCGGCATGATCCTCGGCCAGATCGACCGCGGCATGAACCTCGCCGTCGAGGCCCACGTGCCGCTGTCGGAGATGTTCGGCTACATCGGCGACCTGCGCTCCATGACCTCGGGTCGTGCGACCTTCACCATGGAGTTCAGCCACTACGACCCGGTGCCGCGCAACGTCGCGGACGAGATCGTGTCGTCGAAGGCCGCGTAAACCTAGACGAAACGGCTGTCGGATCAGGGCGGCGGAGGCAACTCCGCCGCCCTTTTCATTTAATTTTTTGCTTTTCCATGACGCAAAACGGGGGCGACCGCCCTATTCTGCCGCGTCGACGCGCCCCCAGCCGGAGCTTTCCTTGACCGCGGACCTCG
This sequence comes from Aliidongia dinghuensis, assembly GCF_014643535.1. NCBI lineage: Bacteria > Pseudomonadati > Pseudomonadota > Alphaproteobacteria > Rhodospirillales > Dongiaceae > Aliidongia > Aliidongia dinghuensis. Next base: position 196,902 of record NZ_BMJQ01000013.1, read on the forward strand.
TTTTGCGCCCTGCCCTCGCCGGCGATATCGAAGCGATCATCAGCATCGAGTCGCGTGGCTCGATCGCCAAGTTCATACGTCCCTGGCGGCACGAACGGCATGCGGCCGCACTCGAAAACCGCGACTTTGCCTATCTGATCGCCGAAGCAGCGGATACGACCGTCGGCTTCGTCATCTTCCAGCACGTGCTGTCGACCGACCGGGCGATCAACCTGATGCGCATCGCGGTCACCGAGCCTGGCCAGGGCTACGGCAAGCCGCTGATGCGGCTCGCCATGCGCCATGCCTTCATCGATCTGGGCGCCCACCGCCTCTGGCTCGACGTGTTCGCCGAGAACCACCGGGCACGCCATGTCTATCGCGACCTGGGCTTCGTCGAGGAAGGCACCATGCGCGACGCGGCGCTGAAACTGGACGGGTTCCACAGCCTCGTCATCATGTCGATGCTGGAGGACGAGTATCGGAGCCAGCCCGACGCTTCGTAAGGCCCCACGCTTCGTAAGGAACGCCATGTCCGACAAGCCGCTTGCCGAGAAGCTGCAGGTGAAACATGGCCGCCGGCTCGCTGTGGTCGATCTGCCGGCAGGGCTCGAACTCGCGATCGGCCCCGAAGTCCCGACGACGGGCGATCTCGCCGAGGCCGAGGTCGTGCTGGCCTTCGCCCGCTCCAAGGCCGAGCTCGAGCAGCGCCTGCCGGCGCTGGCAGCCCAGCTCACGCCGGGCGCCATCCTGTGGCTCGCCTACCCGAAGCTCGGCACGCCGCTCGCGAGCGACATCCAGCGCGACGTGATCCACGACTACGCGCCGACCGTCGGGCTCGATTGCGTCGCGCAGATCGCGATCGATGCTACCTGGTCGGCGCTGCGCCTCAAGCGGATCGGCTGAGGCTCACTCCTCGCGGAGCTGGATCTCGTGCGTCAGGACCGCGGTCTTGCCGAACATGATCGAGGCCGAGCAGTATTTCTCGGCCGAGAGTGCGACGGCACGCTCGACCTTGTCGAGTTTCAGGTTGCGGCCCGAGACCTTGTAGACGAGATGGACGCGGGTGAAGACCTTGGGATCGGTCTCCGCCCGTTCGGCCTCGGCCTCGACGACACAGCTCGTCACGGTCTCCCGGCCGCGCTCCAGGATCAGCACGACGTCGAACGCCGTACAGCCGCAGAGCCCAATGAGCAGCATCTCCATGGGCCGGATGCCGGCATTGCGGCCGCCCGCTTCAGGCGCTCCGTCCATCACGACCGAATGGCCGCTGCCCGACTCGCCGACGAACATGCGGTTCTCGACCCAGGTCACCCGCGACTTCATCTCGCTTCAGTTCCTCTCGCTGTGCCGGGGCTTCAGCCCTGGGCCCAGGGCAGCCCCTCGAATTTCCAGCCCGCGACCCGGCCGCGATGCCGCTCCGCATCGCCCGGCCCCTCGAACCCGTCGCGGACGTTGTAGCACGCGGTGAAGCCCGACTGAGTCAAGAGCTTGGCTGCCGACGCGCTGCGCACGCCCGAGCGACAGAGCAGCAGGATCGGCTGGTCCGGCCCGATGCCGGCCGCCTTGATGCCGTCGACGAAGCCGGTATTCACCTGCATCTCCGGGAAGATCTGCCAGGCGAGCTTGTGCACCGGCTTGCCGAGCTGCGCCAGGTCCGGCAGGCCGACATAGGACCATTCGGCGTTGGTGCGCACGTCGACGAGGACGGCGCGCGGGTCGGTCGCGAGCTTCTGCCAGGCTTCAGTCGGCGAAACGTCGCCAGCGTATCCAAGACTCATCATCACTCTCCTAAGGTCTACAAGCTTTCCGTCATTCCCGCCTGCGCGGGGAATGACGTCCTTTTTTCAGGTCACGCCGCAGCGTGGGCGGCATCGAGCGCGCGTTCGAAATCGCGGGCGAGTGCTGCCTCGCTCTCGAGCCCGATCGAGACGCGCACGAGCCCGTCGCCGATACCGATGGCGCGGCGGTCGGCCTCGGGCAGGGCCCGGTGGGTCGTGGTCGCCGGATGGGTCGCGAGCGACTTCGCATCGCCGAGATTGTTCGAGATGTCGACGATCTCGAGTGCGTTCAGGAAGGCGAAGGCGGCCGCCTTGGACCCGAGATCAAGCGACAAGAGCGTGCCGCCGGTCGTCATCTGGCTGCGCGCGAGCGCGTGCTGCGGGTGGCTTTCGAGGAACGGATAGAGTGTCGCCTTGACGGCGCCGTGCGCCTCGACCCGGCGCGCGAGCTTCAACGCGGTCTCGCTCTGCCGCTCGACGCGGAGCGCCAGGGTTTCGAGGCCCTTGACCAGGACCCAGGCGTTGAACGGGCTCAAGGCCGGGCCGGTGTGGCGCAGGAACGGCTGGAACTCGGTCTCGAGGAACGCCTTGTCGGCGAGGATGGCGCCGCCGAGACAGCGGCCCTGGCCGTCGATATGCTTGGTCGCGGAATAGACGACGATATCAGCGCCGAACTCGAACGGCCGCTGCACGATCGGGCTCGCCAGCGCATTGTCGACCATCAGCCGGGCGCCGCCGGCGTGGGCGATGTCGGCGATCGCCTTAAGGTCGAGCAGCGCCAGGGTCGGGTTGGCCGGCGTTTCCAGGAACACGACCTTGGTGTTGGGCCGCATGGCCTTCGCCCAGTCGGCCGGATCGGCGCTGTCGACGAAGCTCGTCTCGACGCCGTAGCGCGGCAGCAGGGTCTGGATGATGTAGAAGCAGGAGCCGAACAGCACCCGGCTCGCCAGCACATGGTCGCCGGCCTTGACGCAGGCCAAGAGCCCGTTGAACACCGCCGCCATGCCGCTCGCCGTCGCGTAGGCCAGCTCCGCCCCGTCGAGGCCGGCCAGGCGCTCTTCGAACATGCGCACGGTCGGGTTGCCGTAGCGCGAATAGATGAAGCCGGGCTCCTCGCCCTTGAAGCGCGCCTCCGCCGCCTCGGCCGACTGATAGACGAAACCCGAGGTCATGTAGATCGCCTCGGCCGTCTCGCCGAACGACGAGCGGGCCAGGCCGCCACGGATCAATTGGGTCTCGGGATCGAATTCTTCCACCGCGGGATACTCCCGTTGCCATGCCGGCCTCGGTGGAAGCGCCGCTTTGCCGCGGCTCTCCGACCTTTTAGCGATTTTTTACGTGGTCGCAAGCCGGCCGGCCCAAATTCCACGAAGGCGCCACCCTAGTCGCCCGTTTCCGCCGACGCAAGCCCCTCGGCGAGCCAGCGGGCGAGGCTCGCTTACATTCCACAACCGTACTCAGTCATTTTTACACATACGCACGTCGTAAAATACATTTGACAGATGGCCTTAGCGCCCTATCGTAAGGGCCGTCAGCGCCGATTTGAGCTTGAGCTTGCGGGCGCTCTACAAGTACGGCTAAGCGTGGCGTCTCCTGCCTCGGATAGCTGAGACGCGTCTTATCAATGACTTAATCGCATTGTTCGGACGCACCTGTCACATCGGCGAGAGGGGTCTAATTTTACAATGTCAAATTGGAAAAATCCGGAGACGCTGGCGCTCCATGCCGGCTACCGGCGCGATCCGGCGACCCACGCGGTTGCGGTGCCGATCTATCAGACCACGTCCTTCCAGTTCGACGACACGGCCCAGGCGGGCCGCCTGTTCGGCCTCGAGGAACTGGGCAACATCTATACCCGCATCATGAACCCGACGACCGCCGTGCTCGAGGAGCGGCTGGCGGCGCTCGAGGGCGGTGCTGCCGCCCTCGCCCTGAGCTCGGGCCAGGCGGCAGCCTTCATCGCGCTGCAGAACATCGCCCATGCCGGCGACAATTTCGTGAGCTCGACCGACCTCTACGGCGGCACCTGGAACCTGTTCGCGAACACGTTCAAGACGCTCGGCATCGAGGCACGCTTCGTCGACCCGGCCGATCCGGAGGCGTTTGCCCGAGCGAGCGACAGCCGGACGCGCGCCTGGTTCGCCGAAACCCTGCCGAACCCGAGCCTGCGCGTCTTCCCGATCGCCGAGGTCGCCGCCCTCGGCCGGCGCCTGGGCGTGCCGCTCATCGTCGACAATACCGCGGCACCCATCCTCTGCCGCCCGCTCGACCATGGCGCCGCGGTCGTCGTCCATTCGACGACGAAATACATCGGCGGCCACGGCACCTCGATCGGCGGCGTGATCATCGACAGCGGCACCTTCGACTGGGCAGCCCACGCCGACCGGTTCCCAAGCCTGAACACGCCCGACCCCAGCTATCACGGCGCCATCTGGACCGAGGCCGCGAAGCCGCTTGGGCCCATCGCCTATATCCTGAAGGCACGCGTGACGTTGCTGCGCGACATCGGCGCCGCCCTGAGCCCGTTCAACGCCTTCCAGTTCATCCAGGGGCTCGAGACCCTGCCGCTCCGCATCAAGGCCCATGCGGCGAACGCCAAGGCGGTGGCCGACTATCTGGCCGGCCATCCGAAGGTCGAGCGGGTGATCTATCCGGGTTTCGCGACCGGCGAGGACAAGCGCCGCGCCGAGACCTACCTCAAGGGCGGCCTGGGTGCGCTCGTGGGCTTCGAGCTCACCGGCGGCGCCGACGCCGGCCGGGCCTTCATCGACGCGCTCGAGCTGTTCTACCACGTCGCCAATATCGGCGACGTGCGCAGCCTCGCGATCCATCCGGCGTCGACCACGCACGCCCAGCTCTCGCCCGAAGACCGGCTCAAGACCGGCGTGACCGACGGCTATGTCCGGCTTGCGGTCGGCATCGAGCATATCGACGACATCCTGGCCGACGTGGCCCAGGCGCTCGCCCGCACCTGACCGAAGGCGCGCCTGATCCATGCCGCGAAAGACCGATCCCATGACGTTCCGACTGACGACGCTCGGCCTGGTGGGCCTCGCGCTCCTGGCCCTCTCGGCACTCACCGCCCAGGCCCACGGCGAGACCACGCTCCTGAACGTGAGCTATGACCCGACCCGTGAGTTCTATGCCGAGGTCGGCAAGGTCTTCGCCCCCAAATGGCAGGCCGAGACTGGCGAGACGGTCGCCATCCGCACCTCGCACGGCGGCTCGGGCGCCCAGGCGCGCGCGGTGATCGACGGGCTCGAAGCCGATGTCGTGACGCTGGCGCTTGCCTATGACATCGACGCCATCGCCCGCCAGGCGAAGCTGCTGCCGGCCGACTGGCAGAGCCGCCTGCCGGACAACAGCGCGCCCTATACCTCGACCATCGTGTTCCTGGTCCGGAAGGGCAATCCCAAAGGCATCCACGACTGGGGCGACCTGGTGAAGCCGGGCGTCTCGGTCATCACGCCCAATCCCAAGACCTCGGGCGGCGCGCGCTGGAACTATCTCGCGGCCTGGGCCTATGGCCTCAAGGCCGGCAACGGCGACGAGGCGAAGGCCAAGGCGTTCGTCGCCGACCTGTTCAAGCACGTGCCCGTGCTCGACACCGGCTCCCGCGGTGCCACGATCACCTTCGCCCAGCGCCGGCAGGGCGACGTGCTGATCGCCTGGGAGAACGAGGCGTTCCTGGCCAGCCGGGAGATGAGCCGCGAGGGGCTCGAGATCGTCGTGCCGTCGATCAGCATCCTGGCCGAGCCCACGGTCGCGGTCGTCGACGCCAACGCCCAGAAGCACGGCACCGCGAAGGTCGCCGAGGCTTACCTGCGCTTCCTCTATACGCCGGAGGGCCAGGAACTGGCGGCGAAGCACTATTTCCGCCCGCGCCTGGCCGAGGTCGCGGCGAAATACGCCGACCGCTTCCCCAAGCTTGAGCTGGTGACGATCGACCACGACTTCGGCGGCTGGCAGGCGGCGCAGGCCAAGCATTTCGCCGACGGCGGCACGTTCGACCAGATCTACAAGCCGGGTCCATGACGAAGGCCCATCCCGCGGCGGCGCCCTCACCCTTCCCGGCCCTGACGGGCCGCGCCCCTGCCCTCTCCCGCGAGCCGGGTGAGGGTCGGGCGGACAGCGCGATTTCGCGTACCCGTGCATCGCCCCGTCGCCGATCCCGCCGGGTGCTGCCGGGCCTGCCGGTGACGCTGGGATTCACGCTCGCCTATCTCTCGATCGTGGTACTGCTGCCGCTCGCGGCCCTGGTCCTCCGCGCGAGCGGCATCGGCTGGGCCGGTTTCGTCGCCCAGGCGGCCCAGCCGCGCGTCGAGGCCGCGTTCCGTGCCAGCTTCGGCATCTCGTTCCTGACGGCGACGTTCGACGTCGGCCTGGGCCTGCTCGTCGCCTGGGTGCTGGTGCGCTACCGTTTCTGGGGCCGGCGCCTGCTCGACGCGCTGGTCGACCTGCCGATCGCGCTGCCGACCGCCGTCGCCGGCATTGCGCTGACCGAACTCTATGCCGAGACCGGCTGGTTCGGCGCACCGCTTGCCGCACTCGGCATCCCCGTCGCGTTCACGCCGCTCGGCATCGGCGTGGCGCTCGCCTTCGTCGGGCTGCCGTTCGTCGTGCGCGCGGTCGAGCCGGTGCTGGCCGACCTCGACCGCGACGTCGAGGAAGCGGCGGCGACGCTTGGCGCCACATCCTGGCAGATCTTCCGCCGGGTCATCCTGCCGGCGCTCTGGCCGGCGCTCTTGACCGGCTTCACCCTCGCCTTCGGCCGCGGCATCGGCGAATACGGCTCGGTCATCTTCATCGCCGGCAACGTGCCCGGCCTGTCGGAAATCGTGCCGCTGCTGATCGTGGTCAAGCTCGAGCAGTTCGACGTGCTCGGCGCCTCCGTCCTGGGCTCGCTGATGCTCGTCGCCTCGTTCGCGATCATGCTCGCGATCAACGGGCTGCAATATTGGAACCGGCATCGCCGTGGTCACTAACCGCCTCGCGCCAAACCGCCTTGCCTCAGGGGGCCTGATCGCGCTCACCTTCCTGATCCTGCTGGTCTTTCTGGTGGCGCCGCTCGTGCTGGTCTTCGCCCGCGCGCTCGGCGAGGGGCTCGCGGCACCGCTCGCCGCCCTTCAGGAGCCGGACGCCCAGTCGGCGATCCGGCTCACCCTGCTGATCGCCGGTATCGCGGTGCCGCTCAACCTCGTCTTCGGCCTCGCCGCCTCCTGGGCGATCGCCAAGTTCGACTTTCCCGGCCGCAGCCTGCTGGTGACCCTGATCGACCTGCCGCTGTCGATCTCCCCGGTCGTCTCGGGCCTCGTCTATGTGCTGGTGTTCGGCGCCCAGGGGCTGCTCGGCCCCTGGCTCTCGGCCCATGGCATCAAGATCGTGTTCGCCGTGCCGGGCATCGTGTTGGCGAGCGTGTTCGTGACTTTGCCGTTCGTCGCGCGCGAGCTCATCCCGCTCATGGAAGCCCAGGGGCGGCACGAGGAGGAAGCGGCGCTCACGCTCGGCGCCAGCGGCTGGCAGACCTTCCGCCGCGTAACACTGCCGAACGTGCGCTGGGGCCTGCTCTACGGTGTGCTGCTCAGCAACGCGCGGGCGATGGGCGAGTTCGGCGCCGTCTCGGTCGTGTCGGGCCACATCCGCGGCCTGACCAACACCATGCCGCTGCACATCGAAGTGCTTTATAACGAGTACAACCTGCCCGCGGCCTTCACCGTCGCTGCACTGCTGGCGCTCCTGGCGCTCGTGACCCTGGTCGCGAAGAGCCTGCTCGAATGGCGCCTCAGCGGCGATCCGTCGACCGCCGGCCGATAAGAGGACCCATGCAGATCGAGATTTCCGGCATCGTCTGCCGATACGGCACGACGCCGGCCGTTTCCGGCGTCGATCTCACGATCGCCGACGGCGAATTCCTGGCGCTCTTGGGCCCATCCGGCTCAGGCAAGACCACGCTGCTCCGCACGATGGCCGGGCTCGAGACGCCCGAGGCCGGCAGTTTGCACTTCGGCGAGACCGACGCGCTGGCGCTGCCGCCCAACCGGCGCGGCGTGGGATTCGTGTTCCAGCATTACGCGCTGTTCAAGCACATGACCGTCGCGGACAATATCGCGTTCGGCCTTACGATCCGGCCGCGCTCCAGGCGGCCCGGCAAGGCCGTGATCGCAGCCCGCGTCGCGGAGCTCTTGGAGCTCGTTCATCTGCCGGGCCTGGGCCAGCGCTATCCGCAGCAGCTGTCGGGCGGCCAGCGGCAGCGCGTGGCGCTCGCCCGCGCGCTGGCAGTCGAGCCGAAGATCCTGCTGCTGGATGAGCCGTTCGGCGCGCTCGACGCCAAGGTCAGGACCGAGCTGCGTCTCTGGCTGAAGGAGCTGCACCGGCGCTTGGGCGTCACCACCGTCTTCGTCACCCACGACCAGGAAGAGGCGATGGAGCTCGCCGACCGGATCGTCGTCATGCGCGCCGGCCGGATCGAGCAGGTCGGCACGCCGGCGGACGTCTATGCGGCACCCGCCTCGCCCTTCGTCTACGGCTTCCTCGGCCATGCGAACGAGATCCCCTGCACGATCACGGCCGGCGTCGCCCGCGCGGGCAGCGTGGTCCTGGACGAGGGTGTGGCCCTGCCTGACGGCCCGGCCGTCGCCTGGTTCCGGCCGCATCAGGTCGAGCTCGCCCCCTTTGTCGACGGGCCGGCGCTCGACGGCATGCTCGTCGATCTGCATGCCATCGGGCCTCGTGCGCGCCTGACGCTCGATCATGATGGCGCGCTGGTGACGGCGGAGCTCGGCGTCGAGGAAGCCCGGCGCCACGCGCTTGCCGAGGGGCACCGGTGTCGCTGGCGTCCCCGCCAGGTGCGGGTCTATCCACGGGCCTAGTGGATAGGCCGACGTTTGCCGGCGGCATTAACCATCCGGAAGCCGCCGCTGCTCCATAGATGAGCTCGTCCCGGGCCAGGTGCGCCGCCGTGATCGCGCCACCCTGGGACGGGGATCCTGGAGCGAAGACATGCGTATCCGCACGTTATTTTTGGTCGGCCTCGCCGCGCTGGCCGTACCGGCCGTCGGCGTTTCGGGCTGGATGGCCTCCGCGGCGACGGCTGAGTGGCTCCACGCCCGCACCGTGACGCGGGAGGCACGCGCCATGAGCGATCTCATGCGCGTGCTCACCACGATCGCAATCGAATCCGGGCAGCTTCAGGAGGCGGTGCTCGCCGAGACGCCCAATCTCGAGGCGCTGGCGAAGTCCAAGGCCGCAACCGACGAGGCGCTTGCCCGCAGCACTGTGACGATGGCCGACGCCGGTTCGCTGGCGATCGTCGACGACGCGCGCAACACCATCATGGACCTGCGCGGCAAGACGGCCGCCGCGATCGCGAAGCCGCTCGGCGCGCGTGACGCCAACTTCCCGAAGGAATTGCTCGCGGCGCGCGTCGGTCTCGCCGACCGCATCCGCGCGCGCCTCGGCGCGCTCGAGACCGGCATCGTCCAGGCCGACCCGGCAATCGGCATGCTGGCCCAGCTGGGCAGCCAGATGATGGCGATGCGCGATAATGCCGGGGCGCGCAGCACGCTCATGACGCCCTGGATCAACGGCAAGCCCTTCGCACCCGACGACGTCGCCAAGGCCATGGCCCTGTCGGGCCGGATCGCCGGCGCCTGGGAGCGGGCGCTCGTCACCATTGAGCAGATCCGGCCGAGCGCCCGGCTCATCGCTGCCCGCGACCGGGCGCGCGACGGCTTCTTCGCACAGTCGGAGCCGCACTACCAGGCGCTGGTCAACGCCGCGCTCAATCATGTCGACTGGGGAATGTCGTACGCCGATTACCGCAAATTCACCGTCGCGGCGCTGACCGATATCGTGCCCGTGCGCGAGGCGGCGATGGACGAGGCGGTCGGCCTTGGCGAGGCGGAAAGCGCCGATGCGGCGGCGAAGCTCACCGTCGCCCTGCTGATCGTGCTGGGCGAGGTCGCGATCGTCGGTGCCACGCTCATGATCCTGCTGCGCCGCCTGGTGGCACCCGTGCAGGCCATGACCGACACCGTCTCGCGTATCGCTCGGGGCGAGTTCGAGCTCGACGTCGCCTACCGCGACCGGAGCGACGAGATCGGCGCCATGGCGACGGCAGTCGAGGTGCTGCGCGGCCATTCGGCCGAGGCGGAGCGGCTCGGGCGCGTGGCCGAGGCGGAAACCCGCGCGAAGCTGGAGAGCGCCGCCCATCTCGCCGCCGTCACGAAGGAGTTCGAACAGCGCGTCGGCGTGATGGTCGAGACGCTCGGCCACGCGGCAGGCGACCTGCGCGGCACCGCCCAGGGCATGCACGGCACGGCGGGTGAGACGCAGGCGCTGACGGAGCGCGTGGCGTCGGCCGCCGAGCTCGCCGCCCACAGCGTCGGCGCTGTCGCGGCCGCGGTCGAGGAACTGAGCGCCTCCAGCCGCGAGATCGGCCAGCGGGTCGAGCAGTCAGCGACAGCCACGCGCCAGGCTGCCGCGGAGGCGCGGCGGACCGACGACGTCGTGCGCGCGCTCACGGCAACGACCGACCGGATCGGCGAGGTCGTGGGGCTGATCGCCGACATCGCCGGCCAGACCAATCTCCTGGCCCTGAACGCCAACATCGAAGCGGCGCGGGCCGGCGAGGCCGGGCGCGGCTTCGGCATCGTCGCCTCCGAGGTCAAGAACCTCGCCAACCGCACGGCGCGCGCGACCGAGGAGATTGGCGCCCAGATCGCCGAGATCCAGACCGCGACGCGCGACGCCGCAGGCGCCATCACCGCGATCTCGCGCACGATCGAGGAGGTCGACGGCATCGCCACCAGCATCGCAAGCGCGGTCGAAGAACAGGGGGCGGCGACCGTCGAGATCTCGCGCAATGCCCAGGAGGCCGCGAGCGGCACGCGGGAAGTGACGCAGATCATCGGCACGGTCGCAAACGGCGCCAGCGAAACGGGCAGTGCCGCGGGCCATGTGCTGACGGCTGCGGACTCGCTCAAGACCCAGGCGACGACCCTCGATGAGGAGGTCCGGCGGTTCCTGGCGCGAGTCCGCTCCGCCTGAGAGCGCCCCCCTCGTCAGAACACCTGGCGGAACAGGAAGAACAGGCAGCCCGAGATGATGATCGAGGCCGGGAGCGTCAGCACCCAGGCCAGGATCATGTTGCGGATGGTCTCCCACTGCAGGCCCGAGCCGTTGGCCGCCATCGTGCCGGCGACGCCGGACGACAGCACGTGGGTCGTCGAAACCGGCAGGCCCCACGCGTCGGCCGCCGCAATCGTCGTGGCTGCGATCAGCTCAGCCGAGGCGCCCTGGGCATAGGTCAGGTGGTCCTTGCCGATCTTTTCGCCGACGGTCACGACGATGCGTTTCCAGCCGACCATGGTGCCCATGCCCAGCGCCAGCGCGACCGCGACCTTGACCCAGGTCGGGATGAACTTCGTCGCGGTGTCGAGCTGCTTCGAGTAGGTCTTGAGCACGTCCTTGTCATTGTCGCTGAACGCCGGCTGGCCACTCTTGCCGATCAGCCTGAGCGCCTCGCTGGCCAGATACATGTCGTTGCGCACGTTGCTCACCTGGCCCTGCGGCACGGCAGTGAAATCATGGTACTTCGCGACGTTCTGGCCGATCGTGGTGGCGAGCGCCGCGAGCGCAGGGATGGTGACCGGCGCCAACTCGCGGGTCCGGACATAGTCCGTCACTTCCTTGCGCGCATCGACCGAGGCCGGCGCGCCGGCCGGAGCATAGTGCGCGAGCGCGCCGGTTGCCTGCTGCGATACGGCGACGAACACCTGCGTCTGGTCCGGCGTCACCGCGCGGTTGAGCGCGAAGGCGGTCGGCACCGTGCCGATCAGGATCAGCATGATGAGGCCCATGCCCTTCTGCCCGTCGTTCGAGCCATGGGCGAAGCTGACACCGGTGCAGGTCAAGACCAGCAAGCCACGGATCCAGAACGGCGGCGGCGTCTTGCCCTTGGGCGCCTCGTAGAGCTTGCGTGACTTGATGACCGCCTTGGCGATCAACAGGAGCACGGCTGACAGGACGAAGCCGACGAGCGGTGAGAACAGCAGCGCTCGGCCGATGCCGACCGCCTGGCCCCAGTCGACGCCGCTGGTGCCGGACGAGCCGGCCAGCAGCTGGTTCATCAGGCCGACGCCGATGATCGAGCCGATGAGCGTGTGCGAGCTCGAATTGGGCAGGCCGAAGTACCAGGTGCCGAGGTTCCACAGGATCGCCGCGATCAGGAGCGCGAACACCATGGCGAAGCCGGCCTGGCTGCCGACCTGCAGGATGAGCTCGACCGGAAGGAGCGAAATGATGCCGAAAGCGACCGCCCCGGTCGAGGTCAGCACGCCCAGAAAGTTGAAGAAGCCGGACCAGACGACCGCGATGCTCGGCTGCATCGAGTGGGTATAGATCACGGTCGCGACGGCGTTGGCCGTGTCGTGGAAGCCGTTCACGAACTCGAAGCCGAGTGCGATCAGCAGCGCGATGCCCAAGAGAATGAACGGCAGCGACGAGCTTTCCTTGACCGGAGCCAGATCGTCGGACAGGTGCACCGCGACATAGCCGAGGCCAACCGCGAGCACCGCGAAGAAGATCCCGAGGCTGAGGCGCCGTGTCCTGCCGCCCGCCGAACCTTCGAATACCGCTGCGTCTGCCATGGCCGATCTCCTCGGAAAATTCTCATTCCCGAGTCAATCTAACGCGACGATATGACGCTTTCGGGTCAGCGACTCAATCGAAAGTTAGGTTTCTCAATTAGTCGCTCGATGGGCGGGAGCGGATCGGGGATGAAATGCTCACCCAAACATCTTATAGGAGAACCGGCTGGAGTATTTGTCGCGTTGCGCCGGATGTCCTCGAAATCACGCCAGGCCGGACCGATGAACGGCTGGCCTTTCTTGCAGGCTGATCGATGAGCGAGACCACACCGGGGCCGGACGGCCAGCCGCGCTGCCGCTGGAGTGCGGCGGCGCCGGAGTTCCTCCCCTATCACGACACCGAATGGGGGTTCCCGGTCGATGACGACCGCCGGCTCTTCGAGAAACTTTGCCTGGAAGGTTTCCAGTCGGGTCTGAGCTGGCGCACAATCCTGGCCAAGCGCGAGAATTTCCGCGCGGCGTTCCACCGTTTTGATTTCGACAGGATTGCCCGCTTCACCGACAGCGATGTCGAGCGTCTGCTCAAGGATGACGGGATCGTTCGCCATCGCGGCAAGATCGCGGCCGTCATCAACAATGCGAAACGGGCGCAGGAACTCGTCAAGGAGGCGGGATCGCTCGCGCGCTACGTCTGGCGCTACGAGCCGGCTGCCGAAGAGCTTGCGAAGCCGCAGACGGTCTCGACCTCCGCCGCATCGATTGCCTTGTCGAAGGATCTGAAGAAACGAGGCTGGTCATTCGTCGGTCCCACGACCGTCTATGCGTTCATGCAGGCCATGGGACTGATCAACGACCATGCGGAAGGCTGCGCGATCAGAGCCGAGGTCGAGCGAGCCAGGATGGGGTTCCGGCGCCCACCCCGGTAACGGATCGGATCGGGCTCAGGCCTTGCCCAGCAGCCCCAGCAGCTGCGGCGTCACCTTGCCGTCGCGCGGCAGGCCGCGGTCGCCCTGGAATTGCTTGATGGCGTTCACCGTACGGGCGCCGAGCTTGCCGTCGGCCGGCCCCGGATCATAGCCCTTGGCGGCGAGGCTGCGCTGGACGAAGGCGATCGAGCCGCCACCAGCCCTGTTCACCGCGGGGCCCGCCGCCGCCTGGATCGGCGGTCGGGCAAAACTGACGCTGTCGAGCGTCTGCTTCAGCACGTAGGCGGACTGGACGTTGGGCGTGATGCCGGCGTCGCGCTGATAGGCCCGGATCGCCCGCTCGGTCTGGGCGTCGAGCCGGCCGGTGACCGGTCCCGGCCGGTAGCCGTGGGCTGGCAGCTGCTCCTGCAGCGACTGGACATAGGCACGACGGACCGGGTCATCCGCCGTCACCGTGCCCATCGGCCGTTTCGGGATGAGCGCACCGGGCGTGCCGGGTGCAACAGGCGGCGATTTCAGTGTCGGCGCGGCCTGCACGCCGCTGTTGCCGAGCACGTTCTGATTGGGCGTCGCCACCTGCGGGGCCTGGGCGCCATTGGCACCAGGCTGCATGGAGCCAGGCTGCATGGAGAAAGTCGGCCCGACCAATGCCGACTCCGGCACGGTGCCTTGGGCGAAACCCAGCGACGGCAAGGTCACGAGCAGTGCTGCGGCAAGCAAGCGTGAGGCACCCATGGCTATCCCCCAGCAACGAAAGACCGGCCTCGATATGGGAAGAGATCTCGTCAATTTCGAGGCGTCGTTTTGTCTGACAAAAGCCGATTGTCAGTTGTCGGACAAATCGGCACTCTTGACCGCCGCGGCCGAACAACCAGAACGAACGCGCGCCGAAGCCGCGGGCGCGCGAAGGGGAGTGACATGGCATCACCCGTCTCGCCGAAGGTCCGGCGCATGCAGCGCTTGTCCCTGCTGCTGCTGCTGATCACCGGCGCCATCAACTATCTTGACCGTCAGACGCTTGCGATCGGCAATCCGGAGATCCGTTCGGAACTCAGGCTGGACGTGGCGCAGATGGGCTATCTCCTGTCCGCCTTCTCGCTAAGCTACGCCTTCTCGCAGCTGCCGACCGGCGGCCTGGTGGATCGGGTCGGCCCGCGCACGCTCCTGGGCGTCGGCCTCGCCATCTGGTCGCTGGCACAGGGGGCGGCCGGCTTCGTCAACGGCTATGCCCAATTCCTCTATGCCCGCATCGTGCTCGGCATCGGCGAGGCGCCGCAATTCCCGACCGGCGCGCGCGTCGTCTCCAACTGGTTCAACGTGCGCGACCGCGGCCTGCCGACCGGCATCTTCAATTCGGCCTCGACCCTGGGTCCGGCCCTCGCGCCGCCGCTCTTGACGTGGCTGATGCTGGGCTGGGGCTGGCGCGCCATGTTCATTGCCATGGGCGTCATGGGCGTGCTGGCGGCGATCATCTGGTACCTGATCTATCGCGACCCGGGCGACGCCGGCGTCAGCGAGGCCGACAAGGCCGCTATCCGCGAGGGCGAGCCGCCGCGTACCGAGGGCGTCAGCTTCGGCCAATGGCTGCGCCTGTTCCGCTTCCGCACGACCTGGGGCATGGTGCTGGGCTTCTTCGGCACGGTCTATCTGATCTGGCTCTACCTCACCTGGCTGCCGGGCTATCTCGAGATCGAGCGGCACATGAGCATCATGAAGACTGGCATCTATGCGTCGGTGCCCTATGTGTTCGGCTTCATCGGCTCGATCGTCGGCGGCGCCATCTCGGACTGGCTCGCCGCCCGCGGCCATACGCCGATGATGAGCCGCAAGATCCCGATCATCGGCGGGCTCGCCGGTATGGCGCTCTTCACCATTCCAGCCGCCTTCACCGACAGCTGGCAGCTGGCCCTGTTCTTCATCTGCCTCGCGGTGTTCTGCGGCAATGTGTCGAGCGCAACGTCCTGGGCGCTCGTCACCGCCGCGGCGCCGCCCAACTACGTCGCCTCGATCGGCTCGATCCAGAATTTCGGCGGCTACCTGGGCGGCACGCTGGCGCCGGCGCTGACCGGCGTCATCGTCTACAACACCGGCTCCTTCGTGCCGGCCTTGATCGTGGGCGCCGCCATCGCGCTCTGCTCCGCGCTCGTCTACACCTTCGTGGTCCGCCGCCCGATCTCGGGCGCCGACCTCGAGGCACTCACCTGATGGACCAGTTCATCATCTGATGAACTGATCGACGTAGTCGCCGAGGCCGACGGCGTGGTAGTGCCGTCGGCACATCTCGATCTTGCTGAACACGTCCTCGTAGCCGGTCGTCCGGCCCTCGGCATCGAGATAGATCATGGCGCCGGAGATGGTGAAGAAGGTGATCATCTCCGGCACGCCCTCGTCGACGACGAGCGTGTGGATCTCGCCCGGCGGCTCGTAGACGAAGCTGCCCTCGGTCGCGACCCAGTCATGCTCCAGGTAGCGCCAGCTGCCCTTGATGACATAGCCGGTGACGATCATCGGGTGGCGATGCCGGCTCAGCACGCCCGACTTGCGCACGCGCAGCAGGTTGGACCAGCCGCCGGTGACCGTATTGAGCAAGAGCGGCCGGAACCACACATTGTCGGCCTGCGGGACCCAAATCCGCTCATCCTCGGGGATGGCGGGGATCGCGATCTCAGGCTGGATGCCGGTCGCCTGTTCGAACTTCATCGCATCTCTCCTCAAGCGATCGCGTAGCCGCCGTCGACCGGCAGCACCACGCCCGTGACGAAGGCAGCGGCGGGCGAACACAGGAACACCGCGGCACCGCCGATGTCCTCCGGCCGGCCCCAGCGGCCGAGCGGCGTGCGCGCAATGATCGCGGCACTGCGCGCGGCATCCTGCTGCAGCGGCTTGGTCAAGGTCGTCTCGATCCAGCCGGGCGCGATGGCGTTGACCCGGATGCGATCCGGCGCCCAGGCGATCGCGAGGCTCTTGGTGAGCTGCGCGACGCCGCCCTTGCTGGCGCTGTAGGCGGGCGAGGCGCCGCTGCCGAAGAAGCTCAGCATCGAGGCGATGTTGACGACGGCCCCGCCGCGCTCGGCCAGGAGCGGCCGGCAGGCGGTCGCGAGCCGCATCGAGCCGGTCAGGTTGACCTCGACCACGCGCTGGAACGTCTCGACCTCGAACTCGCCGCCCTGCCCACCGGCACCACCGCGCACGATCATGCCGGCGGCATTCACCAGGATGTCGAGCCGGTCGAGGCTGTCGACCAAGTCCCGGACGGCAGCCGGGTCGGCGACGTCGAGCGGCCGTGCTGCGATGCCGGCGAAGGCAGGGGCCGTCTCGGCGGCCGCGACCTCGCCGGCGCCGAGGCCCGTCGCAAGCACCTCCGCCCCGGCGTCCCGAAGCGCCTGGGCGATGGCGCCGCCGATCCCGCCGGTGCCGCCCGTGACCAATGCGCGCAATCCATCAAGCCGCATGCCGACTTCCCTCCCTCGAGCCTCGCTGTTTGCGGCAGGGTGTCCTCTGCTCTCGGCGATTGTCAACGACCCGGCCGGGCCAATAGTCTGACGAAAAGGCACCGCGTGGGAGGGCTGCATGATCGCCGTCGATTGGGGAACTTCGAGCTTCCGGGCCTATCGGCTCGCTGCGGACGGCGCGATCCTCGACGCTTGCGCTTCGCCCCGCGGCATCTTGACCGTGACCGACGGCGATTTCGCGGCCGTGCTACGTGCGGCGGTCGAGCCGTGGCTCGGCACCGAGCGGCTGATGCTGCTCGGCGGCATGATCGGCAGCCGGCAGGGCTGGCGCGAGGCACCCTATGTGCCCTGCCCGGCCGGCGAGGCGGAGATCAGGCAGGCGATGATCCGGCTCGACTTCGACTGGCCAGGCCAGACCTGGCTGGCGCCGGGCCTCAGCACCCGGGCCCACGGCGTGCCCGACGTGATGCGCGGCGAGGAGGTGCAGATCCTGGGCGCGCTTGGCGATCTTGGCCAAGGCGACGGGCTCGTCTGCCTGCCGGGCACCCACTCGAAATGGGCGCGGGTCTCAGGCGGCCGGATTGCGGGCTTCGAGACCCACATGACCGGCGAGGCGTTCGCCGTGCTGCGCCAGCATTCGATCCTCGGGCGCCTCATGCCGGTGCCGGAGGCCGAGGCCGATCCGGACGACCGCGCCTTCGCCGAGGGCCTCGCCCGGGCCAAGACTGCGGGCGGGCTGCTGCATCATCTCTTCGGCGTGCGCAGCCTCGGCCTCATGGACGACCTGCCTGCGGCGGCGCTGCCCGCCTATCTCTCGGGCCTGCTGATCGGGCACGAGCTGCAGGCGACGGCGGCGATCCCCGGGCCGGTCTATCTGATCGGCAACGAGAATTTGACCCGGCGCTATGCCCGCGCGCTCGAGCTCACGGGCCGCGTGGCGCAGCCCCTGGCGCCGGACCGGGCTGCGGCCGGTCTCCACCTCCTGGCACAAGGACTGTAACCCCGATGATCGATCTCAAGACTGCGCTCGCCCGCTGCCCGCTCGTCGCCATTCTGCGCGGCATCAAGCCCGACGAGGCGCCCCCGGTTGCGGCGGCACTCATCGACGCCGGCTTCTCGATCATCGAGATCCCGCTCAATTCGCCGGACCCGTTCACCAGCATCGGGCGGCTCGCCCATCAGTTCGGCGATCTGGCGCTGATCGGCGCCGGCACGGTGCTGTCGCCGACGCAGGCGAGCGAGGTGAGCGCCGCCGGCGGCCGGCTTATCGTCATGCCGCACGCCGACACCGAGGTGATCCGGGCGGCGAAGGCCCTGCGCATGGTGGCGCTGCCCGGCTTCGCGACGCCGACCGAGGCCTTCGCGGCCTTCCATGCCGGCGCCGACGGCCTGAAGCTGTTCCCGGCCGAGGCGAACCCGCCCGCGGTCCTCAAGGCAATGAAGGCGGTCCTGCCCGCCGACGTGCCGGTCCTGCCGGTCGGCGGCATCACGCCCGAGCGCATGGCCGACTATTTCCAGGTCGGCGCCGCCGGCTTCGGCCTGGGCTCGGCGCTCTACAAGCCCGGCGACACGGCCGAGCAGGTCGGCGCCGCCGCCCGCCGCTTCATCGCGGCGCTGCCGGGGCATTGACGGCTCTCCGTCAGCAACGCTTCAGCCGATGAGTGCCGTCGCAACGCCGACTGCTTCCATGGCGACGGCGAGGCCGGCGAGCGCCAGGAAAGTGACGCCCATCAGCACCGCCTCGATCCGACCGCCGACCGAGGGCGCCAGGGTGGCCGGCCGGCTCTTCGAACGCGCGGCACGAGCCGGCTTCCGGACGGACGCGACGCGGACCGGGCGGAGCGAGCTGGTGGCAGAGGCGAAAGCGGGGCTGTTCATGATCCATCTCCAACGAGGGTTGCGAGAGGATCAGGAGCAACGCGCGGGCCAGCAGTACGTTTCCTTTTAAATCAATAGGTTGCTCAGAGTTGACCGAGCGGTGAACGCCGAGGATCGTCCGGAAGCGGACGGAGACCTGTTCGGAACCGGACAGTTTTGAGCGGCGGCACGCCCCTCACCCGCGCTACCGCCGCCAGCCGTAGCGGGGGCCGTAGGCGACGTCGGTCGACACGATGGTCTGGCCGATCGGGAAGAGCGCGATCGGCACCAGCTTCAGATGCACCCAGGCGAACGGCAGGCCGATGATGGTGACGGCATAGCCGGCCGCCAGCACCAGGTGACCCAGCGCCAGCCACCAGCCGATGACCAGGAACCAGATGATGTTGCCGAGCGTGCCCAACGGCCCGGTGCCGAGATCCATGCGCCCGGACAGTTCCTCGCGCGAGACCGACATCTGCCCGAACGGCAGCAGCGTATAGAAGCCGATGTTGAAGGCGGCCCGCGCCCAGGGCAGGCCCACGATCGACAGCGCGAACAGCAAGCCGGCCAGGATCCAGGCGGCGCCGCTCAGCAAGCCGCCGCCCAGGATCAGCCAAAGGATGTTCAAGATCAAAGTCATCACGTCCTCCGTTGTCGGAACATGAACCGGTTCATGACGGCAAGCGGTCGCGGGACGCGTTGCACAAGCATTTGTAATATTTGCTCGTTATCACATTGTTGCAATATGCCGCAGTGAGGAACGCCCAGATGATGGACGTTATCGAAGCGACGGAAGCGTATGAGCACTGGGCGTTCGCCCAGATTCCCAAGGTGCGGAGCGATCTTGCGCGCAAGCACGAGGCGATGGCCTCGGGCCCCTTTCCCTTCCTGCGCGCGACCTATTATCGCTGGGCGCAGCTCTGGCCGAGGCTGTGCGAGGATCTCAACGACGCGCCACGCGTGCTGTCGGTCGGCGATCTCCATGTCGAGAATTTCGGCACCTGGCGCGACATCGAGGGGCGGCTCGTCTGGGGCGTCAATGATTTCGACGAGGCGCACATGGCGCCCTACACGCTCGACCTCGTGCGCCTCACCGCCTCGGCCCTCTTGGCGCTCGAATCGAACCAGGCCGACATCGCGCGCGACCGCATCGCCGATACGATCCTCGCCGGCTATATGAAGCATCTCGACGGCGAAGCGCGCCCCTTCGTGCTGGAGGAGCCGAACCGCTGGCTGCGCAGGCTCGCGTTCGGCGAGTTCCGCGATCCGGAGCCGTTCTGGGCCAAGCTCAACGGGTTGCCCGATGTCGACGGCACGATCCCGCACAAGGTGAAGAAGCATCTGGAGAAGCGCTTCCCGCAGACCGGCCTGGCGCTCCGCTTCGTCCACCGCACCGCCGGCCTCGGCAGCCTCGGCCGGCCGCGCTACGTGGCGCTTGGCCCATGGCACGGCTCGACCGTGGCCCGCGAGGCGAAGGCGCTCCTGCCGTCCGCCTGGGTCTGGGCGCGCGACAAGGGGCGGAAGCGCATCCGCTACAACGACCTGCTCGCCCGCGCGATCCGCTGCCCCGACCCCTATGCCGGTGCCGTAGACGAATGGCTGATCCGGCGCCTCGCCCCCGAGAGCATCGGCATCGACCTCGCGGCACTGCCGAAGAAGAAGCTCGAGGACCGGCTACTGACGGCGATGGGGTCGGAAACCGCGAACATTCACCTGGGCACGGCCGGCGCCGCCGACGCGATCCGCAAGGACCTGAACGGCCGGCGCCGCTCCTGGCTCGAGCGCGCCGCCGACACGATGGCCGACAAGCTGCGCGAAGACCAGGCCGTCTGGCGTGCTTCACGCCATCAGGACTAGGCTGAAAGCCGAATTAGCAGCGGCCGCTCGCGACTCATAGCGGTCCTTCGAGAGGCTTCGCGCCGCCCTCATTCGATCACCTGGTCCGAGCGAGCCAGGATCGCCGACGGGATGGCGATGCCGAGTGTTTTCGCCGTCTTCATGTTGATGACGAGATCGAAGACGGTCGGCTGCTCAATCGGCAACTCGGCGGGTTTGGCGCCCTTGAGGATGCGATCAATGTAGTAGGCCGTGCGCTGGTAAGAGTCACTCAGCCGAGGCCCATAGGTGCACAACGCACCGCTTTCGGCGAACATTGCCCATCCCGAGATCACCGGGATACCCCGCGCCGTTGCGACCTCGATGATCAGCTCTCGGTTGCCGGTCGTGACCGGATCTGGATAGACGTCGACCGCCTCCGCCCCTCCGCTGGCAAGCTCACTGAGCCGACCATCAAGCTCTGCTCGGCTGCGGGCCGGAAGATATTGGATCTCGATGCCGAGCTGGTTTGCCACTGCGATAGCGTTCTGGCGTTCGCGGGCTTCGCCGCGATGGTCGGGGCTGGCGACGATCGCGACGCGACGCAACCCCGGCAGGATCTCATGCAGCAGTTCCAGCCGCTTGCCGGCGAGGTCGAACATCATCAACGTGATGCCGGTCGCGTTGCCGGTCGGACGGGCCAGGCTTTGCGCCAGTCCATACTCGATCGGGTCGGCGCTGAAGACGTAGACAACCGGGATCGGACCGGCATTCTCGATGACGCTGCGAGTTGCGGCTCCCTGCGTCACAAACAGATCGACTGGAATGCGCCGCAATTCCTCAACCGCGACCGAAACCTGCTGCAAGTCGTCGGGATACCGTTCCTCGATGGTGAGATTGCGCCCCTCCACATACCCGTGCTGGCTGAGGCCGGCCCGTACCGCCGCGACGAAGGGCTGCGACATCTGGCGTCTGTAGCCGGCGATCCAACCGATGCGCGCGCTTGCACCCAGCTGCGCCACGGCCGCGAGCGGCATTCCGGCCACGACGCTCGCAGCGGCGATGAAGTTGCGGCGCTTCATGTCTGATCATCCCCGCTGCATCGCGCAAGTCTGACCTGCCGACTCTAATACTCGCGTTCCAGGCTTGACAGAAGTGATGCAATTGGGGTGGGGCGGCCGGCGCCGGCCTTGATCATGCTGCCATCGACCGCGAACCCTCGCCGCCGACCAGGCCTTCCGTCATGCAGCGCGCCACCGTCGCCTCGAACAGCCCAAGCCCATGTGCATGAGGCTCGCGCAGCCGATGCCCAAAGCGGCCCAACCGAGCCTTGAACCGAATGACCGCTATTCGGACGGGCGTCCCGTAATCAGTCCGGCAGAAATCCCCTGAACCAGTCGCCGTTGAGCAGGTTCTCAGCCGAGCAGGTCCCCCCACGCAAAAATCCTTGGGTCCGGCCGTCGCTCGCGGCAAGGATGGGCGACCGTCGCCGCCCGAGCCCGCCTAGACATCCATGCTGTTCAATTCCCTCCCCTACATCCTGGCATTCCTGCCGCTGACGCTCGCCGGCTGGTTCTGGCTCGCCCGGTCGAGCCGGCGCGGCGGGCGGCTGTGGCTCGCGGGCGCCTCGCTTCTGTTCTACGGCTGGTGGGATTGGCGCTACCTGGCGCTGCTGCTAGGCTCGGTCGCCTTCAACTATATGGCCGGCCGCCTGATCGCCGCGGCGGAGCTCAAGCGGCGGCGCTTGCTGCTGGGCGGCGCCATCGCGGTCGATCTGGCGCTGCTCGGCTGGTTCAAATATGCCGATTTCTTCCGCGAGAGCCTGGCAGCGCTCGCCGGGACCCACTGGGCGCCCTTGGGCGTGGCGCTGCCGCTCGGCATCTCGTTCTTCACCTTCACCCAGATCGCCTTCCTGGTCGACGTCGCCGCCGGCAAGGTGCGCGAGGCCGACCCGCTCGACTATCTGCTGTTTGTAAGTTTCTTCCCGCATCTCCTGGCCGGCCCGGTGCTGCATCATGCCGAGATGATGCCGCAGTTCGCCGATCCGCGGACGGCCCGGCCCAGCGCCCAGATGATCTCGACCGGCCTCACCCTGTTCCTGATCGGCCTCGTCAAGAAGACCGTGCTCGCCGACGGCATAGCACCCGTCGCGACCCTGGTGTTCGATGCGACCGCGCACGGCGGCCAGCCCGGCATGGCCGAGGCGTGGGCCGCCACCCTCGCCTACAGCTTCGAGCTTTATTTCGACTTTTCCGGCTACAGCGATATGGCGCTGGGCGCCGCGCGGCTTTTCGGCATCGTGCTGCCGCTCAATTTCGCCTCGCCCTACCAGGCGGCGAGCCCGATCGAGTTCTGGCGGCGCTGGCACATGACGCTCTCGCGCTTCCTGCGCGACTATCTCTACATCTCGCTCGGCGGCAACCGCCAGGGGCGGGCCCGGCGCTATCTGAACCTGTTCCTGACCATGCTGCTGGGCGGGCTCTGGCATGGCGCTGCCTGGACCTTCGTCGCCTGGGGTGCCTTTCACGGCCTGCTGCTGATGCTGAACCACGCCTGGCGAGCGATCGCCACGCGCATGGGCCTCGAGACGGTCGCGGCCAGCGCACCGGCGCGGTTGGTCGGCTGGGCCTTGACCTTCCTTGCGGTGATGCTGGGGTGGGTCCTGTTCCGCGCCGACGGGTTCGACACCGCCGGCCGGATCTTCGCGGCCTTGGCCGGCCACGGCGGCGCATTCGCCGCCCTCGTTCCCGGCCGGGAGGTCTGGGTCGAGCTCGCCGCGCTCGGCGCCGTCGCCTTCCTGCTGCCGAACAGCCAAAGCCTGGTGCTGGGCGGGCCCGAGGCTTGGAGGCACCTCACCTGGCGCCCGACGCCGGCCTGGGCGCTGCTGCTGGCGCTGGGCTTCGTCGTGGCGCTGGGCCAGATGTCCGACGTCAGCCCGTTCCTCTATTACCGTTTCTAAAAATAGCAAGCCCGCCCGATTGACGGGAGCCGGGGCAAGGCGCACAATCGCCGGTAGGTTAAACCTGCTGTGAGGGGACCAAAATGGTCGCCGTCTCGTCACTCGGCTTTTCCGTGTATGAGCAATACACGTCGAACACCAATGCCGACGGGTCGACAAACCAATCAGGCGCATTGCAGGCCGGGGTCACCGTCGGTACCAGCGACGGCGCGCAATACGGCTCGGCCATCGTGCTCGACGTCAAGCAGAAGCCGGCGTCGCAGGCGATCAAGGACGGGCTGCGCGCGGTCAACACCTTGACCCAGGTCGCGACCCAGGAGCGCACCCAGGCGCCGAAGGATGCCGCCGCCGGCCGGCTCGCCCGCGCGATCCAGCAATTGCGCACGCTCAACCTGCTCGGCGGCGGCCTGCGCGCGGTGCAGGAGGCGGTGCGCATCGCCCAGGAGATCGCAAGCGCCGTGCGCGACCTGGCGCAGGCGGAACAGGCGATCGCCGAGGCCGGCGGCGCGTCTGGCAGTGCGGACGCAGCCAGCATCGGCGCCGCGGCGGAAGCCGAAGCGGCGAGCGCATCGGCGTCGGCCGGGGCGGGCGCCGCCCCCACCTCGCCTACCCTTTCCGGCACGGCGACGGCGGGCACCGCCGCGGCCAGCAATCCGACTACGCCGCGCAATGGCTCGTCCGTGCCCGATATCGTCGAGGGCGGCTATTCGAACGAGGTCGGCAATGCCGTGACGGGGCTCGTCGCCAACGCGGCGGGGCTCGGCAGCGGCACCACGGCGGACAACAAGGTCACGTCCAGCCTCGCAAAGACGCTGGTCGCCCAGCTGCAGACGGCCGGCCTGCCGGTCAACGGCGCCAACCTGGTGAAGGCGCTGCAGGACCTGATCCAGAATCCGCTGAAGGGTGCTGAAGAGCTGCAGGCGAGCGCCAAGGCCGCCGGGCTCAACGTCACGGTCGCAACCTCGCTCGACGTCAAAAGCACGCTTACCGACCCGCGCAGCGCCGCCGCGTCCGGCGTTTCGGCCAGCGCCGCGGTCGCCGCGATCGACGATCCCTATGACGAGCTGATCAAGGACGCGGTCGCGGCATTGGCCGCGATCGGCAAGGGCTTGAAGAAGGCCTTGCCGCCACTGCTGAACTCGCCCGACAAGAAGGTCGCGCGCGAGGCGAAGAAGGCCGAGGACAAGTTCGCCGACGCGGTCGCCAAGACCGTGAATGCGATCGGCGACTATTACTTCGCCAAGAGCGAGGTCGAGGCCGAAGGCGGCAGCGACGGCACGCCGAGCCCGGCAACCAAGGCGGCGATCGACGCGGCCGACGCGGTGATCAACGGTCCCAACGCCGGCAACAATGAGGGCGGCACGACCGGCGGCGACGCCGGCCTCGGCTTCGGCGACACCGCGGAGGCCGACGATGGCGGTGTGGGCGCAGCCGAGATCGCCCCGGGCTCGACCGCCAGCACGACGATCGGCCTGCAGGTGAGCGTGAACATCCAGGTGTAGCGCCAATGGCGGCGTGGTCGGATTCCTGCTATCCCGGCCACGTATCCGTTCCGTCGCCGGGGCACCCGTTTGCATCGCCGCTACGCCTATCTGCTGATCCTGTTCTCGCTGGGCCTGGCGGCGGCGCTCGGCGTCTATGGCCATTTGTTGGAGCCGCTCTCGGGCGACCTCACGCGCATCGGCTGGCGCAGCGAGAACGATTTCGGCTGGACCCGGCCCGAGGAGCATTTCCAGCCGCTCGCGGCCACCGTCGGCACGCTCGACGCCCATTACGACATCGTCGCGATCGGCGACAGTTTCACCGGCGAATCGCCCTGGCACCCGGGGACGACCTGGCCGCATTATCTGGCGCACGACACCGGCCTCAAGGTCGCGATCTTCGACAGCGATGACGACATGGTCGGCCGGCTGCTTGCGAGCGATGGGTTCAAGACCGACCCGCCGGCCGTCGTCATCTACGAGATCGTCGAGCGCAACCTCGTGCCGGGCCATCCGAGCGCGCCCGGCGAGGCCTGCCCGACCGAGACGGCCATGCCGCAGGTCGCGCTGACGCCCGGTCCGCCCACCGCAGCACCGGTGCCCGTCATGCGCTCGACCGACCGGCCGTGGAACGACTGGCCGGCATCCTATGCCGCGGCCTACCTGACGCAGAATGTCCGGCGCTGGATCATGGGCCGGGAGACGACGAACTCGGTCGAGCTCGACCTCGAACGCGGCGGCCTGTTCTCGAGCCGTCGCGACCGCGCGCTCCTGGTCTATGGCGAGGATTTCAACAAGCTCGGCTGGACCGAGGCGGACTGGCGGGGGGCAGCCTGCAACCTGCTCAGGATGCAGGCCCGGGTCGAGGCCAACGGCCGGACGCTGTTCCTCGCCATGGTGGCGCCCGACAAGCTCACGGCCTACGGCCCGTTCCTCGCGGCGGCGGAGTTCCGCCACGTCTCGCGCCTCGACCTGCTCGCGAACTATCCAGCGCTCAATCTCGTCCGCTTCGACCAGGGCTTCGATCCGACGGCGCACGTCGATCTCTATCTGCCGAACGACACCCATTGGTCGACAACCGGGCATCGCCTGGCGGCTCGGCTGGCCGAGCACTGGCTCGCGGAGCACGGCGTCCTGCCGCCGAGCGAGACGGCGGCGCGCTAACTGTTTGATGAGGGACGGATTCACGAATTGACTGGAAACGCATAGCGATCCCAGTCAATTCGATCCGACCCTAGGACGAATCGACATTCAGCGCATCCAGATCATCGCGCTGGCGAGATGCAGGGCGGCGAGGAAATAGATAGCTCTGCGGTCATATCTGGTGGCGATGCGCCTGAAGTGCTTGAGCTTGTTGAAG